>JBGSVG010000128.1:0-2224 GCA_041753095.1 Sphingorhabdus sp.
CGGCCATCCCGATAATCCGCAGTTGCCGAACGGGTTTCAATGGGCGCATGCACTGCTGCTGCAACGCTATAATCCGCTTTAAAAACTCTAGTGGCTGCCTCTTTTGCCATAGCGGCGTCTACGTTGCCAACGCGCACCCATCTGGAGCCTGGTCCCTTTGCGATCGCGTCCGACAATCTCTGCGCAATCTGCCCGCTGTCGGCCAACTTGCCTTTCGTGGTGAAGACCGGTGCCATTGCGTCCAGCGCCTTGTTCGCCGCCCACCAGTTGGTAGCGACCGCCGCGACCCAATTATCGGTTTTTACAACAGTGACGACACCTTTGATTTTTGAAGCAGCCTTGCTGTTCAGCGATTTAAGGCTGGTATCGCCGATAGGACCACTGCGAACCGACGCATACAACATGTCGGGCAACCGGATGTCGCCAGCAAAGGTTGCGCTGCCGTCGACCTTGGACGACAGGTCGAGTCGTGGTGCATCTCGGCCTGACAAATGGTTGCGTGCTGACGGATTTAGCGGAACCGGTGATGGTGGTTCAATTGCAGCTGCATCGACGACCAGATCGGCAAATGCGATGCGCTTCTTTCCATAAGTTACGAAACCTTTGTCGGTTTGGCACTGTTCCCAACCGATGTCCCATCGCGCCGCCGCGACCTGACACAGGAGCACACGGGCAATGGCACCCGCTTCGCGACAAGGCATTTCGAACTGCCTGATTGAGGAGGACCC
Organism: Sphingorhabdus sp.; assembly: GCA_041753095.1. Classification (GTDB taxonomy): domain Bacteria; phylum Pseudomonadota; class Alphaproteobacteria; order Sphingomonadales; family Sphingomonadaceae; genus Sphingorhabdus_B. The sequence goes on from JBGSVG010000128.1 coordinate 729, forward strand.
GCCAGTAATCACAAACATGTCCCGCGCCGCCAGTTCGTTCACCGCGCTTCCCACGGGACCGCCTTGCCCCGCATTACTCATGGCCTCGGGCAAAAATGCGGACGACCACTCGCGAGCGAGCAAACTGTTGGCGAAAACCGGGCTGGGCGGCACCGGCTGTACAGCCACGGACCGCCAGTCGGCGCCCAGTTCGCCAGCAATAATTTGCGCCAGCGCAGTATACACGCCCTGCCCCGATTCGCTCTGCGGAATGGCAATTACCACTTTACCGTCTTCGGCTATTTTCAACCATGACCCGAACAGATGCTCCCCCGGCGCGGTACGCAAATTTGGATGATATTGGCGCGGCCATAGCCCCCATGCTATAAGCAAACCAACGCCAACGCCGCCGCCGACAAGCAACTTTCGGCGGTTGAACCCGCTTTCCCCCGCCGCATATTCGTTCATGCAGGATGTGCCTTCGGGCTGTCGATCCAGTCGGAAACATGCTTCGCGATATCAGCATAGGCCGCGCTTATCGGGCCTTCGCCAAGCGCGGGCGGCTCGCCCGCATCGCTGGCAAGCCGGATGCTGATATCCAGCGGGATTCGGCCCAGAAAGGGTATGCCTAGCTCAGCCGCAGCAGCTTCGGCCCCACCCGAACCAAAGGGATCGCTCATCTCGCCGCAATGCGGACAAAGATACCCTGCCATATTTTCGACCAGGCCGATGATCGGTACCTTTGCGGTCTCGAAAAAGCTGATAGCGCGCGCAGCGTCGATCAAGGCCAAATCCTGCGGGGTCGAGATGATGACAGCACCCAGTGGTTTGTGTTTCTGGATCATCGAAAGCTGGATATCACCTGTCCCCGGTGGCAAATCGACGATTATATCTCGCGCGCCGCCCCACTGTGCGTCGACAAGCTGCGACAACGCATTGCCTGCCATCGGGCCCCGCCAAGCAATTGCCTGACCCGGATTTGCCAATTGCCCCATCGACAAAAAGGGGACACCGCCCGCGCCTTTGACAGGAATGAGAATTTTACCGTCCGCTTTAGGCTTTTTTCCTTCCGCCCCCATCAGTCTGGGCTGCGATGGCCCGTAAATATCGGCATCGACCAGTCCGACAGCGCGTCCGGCGCGTGCCATGGCGACGGCGAGGTTGGTCGACAGGGTAGATTTTCCCACCCCACCTTTGCCGCTTGCCACCGCTATAAGACGCGGTACGATGCGCTCGGCGGTCATCATCACCCGAACTGACTGCGCCCCCACTTTTCCCAAGGCAGACCGTATATCGGCCTCAATCTCGTCGCGTTGCGGCGCTGTCATTCCGGAAACGTCGAGCATCAAGGACACTGCGCCATCGACGGCCTTGACACCACTTACCCGGCCTTGTGCAACTGCGAAAATTGCTTCTGAAAATGCATCTAAATCGGACATCATCTGGCGAATAGAATCAGATTTGCGGGATTGACACTGTTTTTCTGAAAAAGCGTTCCTATAAAGGTTCCATGAGCA
>JBGSVG010000129.1:0-2824 GCA_041753095.1 Sphingorhabdus sp.
AGGACAAATCATGCCCAGTTATCAAGCCCCCGTTCGCGATACCCAGTTCGTCATCAACGAAGTGTTGGGCATCGAACGTTTTGCCAATTTGCCCGGCTTTGAGAACGCTAGCGCGGATATGATCGAAGCGATTCTTGGCGAGGGCGCCAAATTTGTCGAAGGCGTGCTGTTTCCGCTGAATCAGGTTGGCGATTTGCAGGGCTGCACGCGCCATGCCGACGGCAGCGTTACCACGCCCGACGGCTTCAAGGACGCCTATGACCAATATTGTGCCGCGGGTTGGGGAACGTTGTCGGCGCCAGAGGAATTTGGCGGGCAGGGCATGCCGCATATCGTTTCGATGGCATTCGAGGAATATATGGCGAGTTCGAACATGGCGTTCGCTATGTATCCCGGGCTGACGCACGGCGCGGTGTCGGCGATTTTGGTCAAGGGCAGCGACGAACTGAAAGCCAAATATGCGCCGAACATGATTTCGGGCAAATGGGGCGGCACAATGAACCTGACCGAGCCGCATTGCGGCACCGATTTGGGGCTGATCCGCACTAAGGCTGTTCCGAATGGTGATGGCAGTTACGCAGTTACCGGCATGAAGATTTTCATATCGTCGGGCGAGCATGACTTGACCGAGAATATCGTCCATCTGGTGTTGGCGAAAACGCCCGACGCACCTGATAGCGTGAAGGGTATATCGCTGTTCATCGTGCCGAAGTTCATGGTCAACGACGACGGTTCGCTTGGCGAGCGCAACGCGGTGTCCTGTGGGTCGATCGAACATAAAATGGGCATCCACGGCAACTCGACCTGCGTCATGAATTATGATGGTGCGACTGGTTATCTGGTCGGCGAAGAAAACAAGGGCCTCGCCGCGATGTTCATTATGATGAATATTGCGCGATTGGGCGTCGGTCAGCAAGGTCTAGGCATCGCTGAAGTCGCTTACCAAAATGCTGTGCATTATGCGCATGACCGCCGTCAGGGCCGCGCTTTGACCGGACCGCAGGATCTGGACCAGAAGGCCGACACATTGTTTGTTCACCCCGATGTTCGCCGGATGCTGATGGATTCGAAGGCATTCACCGAAGGTATGCGCGCGCTTTGCCTGTGGGGTGCATTGCAGGCCGACCTTTTACACCATGCGCAGACCGAGGAAGAGCGGCAGATGGCCGACGACCTGCTGTCGTTGCTGACGCCGGTGATCAAGGGTTATGGCACCGACAAGGGTTATGAAGTCGCGACCAACGCGCAGCAAGTCTATGGCGGCCATGGCTACATCGGTGAATGGGGCATGGAGCAATATGTCCGCGATGCTCGGATCGCGATGATTTATGAAGGCACCAATGGCGTGCAGGCAATGGATCTGGTCGGTCGCAAACTCGCGCAAAATGGCGGCCGTGCTGTGCAGGCGTTCTTCAAGGTAGTTGACGAGGAATGTGCTTCGGCAAAGTCCGGAACTCTTGCTGATCTGGCCGGGCGGCTGGAAAAGGGGAATGGCGAGCTGAAGGCCGCGACCATGTGGTTTATGCAGAACGGCATGGCGAATCCGAACAATGTGGGTGCCGGCGCGCATCATTATATGCACATCATGGGTATCGTTGCGCTCGGGCTACAGTGGTTGCGGATGGCAGAGGCAGCGCAGCGAGCGCTGGATGCCGGCACCGGCAACGCAGCGTTTTACGAAACCAAATTGGTAACAGCCCGCTATTTTGCCGAGCGGTTCATGCCCGATTGCGGTGCGCTGCGCCGCAAGATTGAGGCGGGAAGCGAAGCCATTATGGCGTTAGAGCCAGAGATGTTTGCCGTCGCCTGACGGTCAAAAGAGTGTGCGTTGCGGCGGGTAGAGGCTGGTTTTCCGCCAGCCTCTACCGAGCATCGTATTGGCGCAAGTCGCTGGCGTTGCGCGCCAAAAGCTAACAAAGTCCGGATTGACAGGGGGTTGGCTTACAGGAGCAACCAATGTCAAAACTGAATAAAAAGTTCGCAATATTGACCGCTGCGGCGATTGCGGCACTTTCGATAGGCGGTGGCGTAAACGCGCAGATCGCTCCAAAACCAACCGAAGAGAAAACTGCACCGGCGCCCGAAGGGACGGTGCCGCCCCCCACGATCGACTCCAATGAAGATGGCAAAGCGGATGCCTGGGACCGAGACGGAAATGGCACGCCTGACGCGTGGGACGTTAACGGCGACGGGAAGCCCGACAAGTTTGACGATGACGGAGACGGCAAGCCCGACGCGAAGCCTGCGACACGCTAATCCGATACGTTATTGGCGTGTAAAAGTGCCGGGATATTGGTCAATCCCGGCACTTTTTAATCATTCGACGGGCAGGAAATCCGGAACCGACAAATAGCGTTCACCGGTGTCGTAATTGAAGCCAAGGACACGGCTTCCAGCGGGTAGGTCGGGAAGCTTTTGCGCGATGGCAGCGAGCGTCGCGCCGGAAGAAATGCCTACCAGCATCCCCTCTTCGCGCGCTGCACGGCGCGCGGCCTCTTTTGCGGCTTCGGGGTCAATTTGTATCACACCGTCTAGTAACGCAGTATGTAAATTGGCTGGAATAAAGCCTGCGCCAATCCCCTGAATAGCATGTGGGCCAGGCTGGCCGCCGCTGATAACGGGCGATAAGGTTGGTTCAACGGCATAAACCTTAAGAGCAGGCCAAGCTTTTTTGAGAACCTCCGCGCACCCTGTGATGTGCCCGCCAGTTCCAACGCCAGTGATCAGCGCATCAATCGGCGTATCGGCGAAGTCTGCAAGAATTTCCTGCGCTGTCGTACGGACATGCACATCGATATTGGCGGGATTTTCGAATTGCTGCGGC
>JBGSVG010000130.1:0-51238 GCA_041753095.1 Sphingorhabdus sp.
TTGCCGGTACTGCTGTCGCTGGCGCTCACCGAAAGCGTAAATGTGCCCTGGGACCGGGGGGTGCCTGATATGGTCACACTGTTCGCTGTTGTTCCGGTGAGCGCCAGGCCCGCAGGCAGACCGGCAACCTCTTGCGACCCGAAGGGTGCGGTGCCGCCTGCGAATGTGAAAGTCTGGCTATAAGATGCGCCCACGGTCGCACTGAGCGGACCTGACGCGGTGATGGTCAATGCAGGTGCGCCGACCGTGATCGTCACCGTTGCTGGGGCCGAAGTGCCGCCGCCGTTCGTCGCGGTGTAGGTGAAGCTATCGGTTCCCGAAAAGCTCGCATTGGGCTGATAACTGATCGTCGTACCGCTGACCGATGCCACGCCGTTGGCTGGCGCTGAAGCGACCGCAACCGAGGTTGCCGCGCCGCCCGACAGATTGAGCGTGATTGGAGTGTCGCCACTACCATAAGCGACGGTCATCGATACGGGACCTGCAACCGGCGTTTGCTCCACAATGACCAGAGAATAGCTCTGGACGGCGCTGTAGGGACCCGCCCCTGTTGAGCTGTCGGTAGCCGTCACATTGAAGGCAAAGCTGCCAAATGCGGTCGGCAGACCCGACAATGTACCGCTGGACGAAAGTCCTATACCCGCAGGCAAGCTGCCGCCGGTAACGGCGTAGCTATAAGGCGCGATGCCACCCGTCGCGGGATTCAGCGCCGCACTGTAGGCGATGCCGGCTTGGCCCGGTGCCAAGGTGGTCGTCGGCAGAATAACGGCCGGTGCATTAACCGACACGGTGAACTGACGGGCAGCGCTATATGGTCCAGGCGCCCCGCTCGCGTCAGTCGCGGTAACCGTAAATGTAAAGCTGCCGCCTGCCGTTGGCGTTCCGGAAAGGACGCCGCCGCCCGAAAGATTGACGCCGGCTGGCAATGCGCCCGCCGTGACCGCATAGCTATACGGCGCTAGCCCGCCCGATGCGCTGATTGTCTGACTATATGGCAATCCAACGGTTGCGGTCGGCAAGCTCGTTTGGTCGAAGCCGATCACCGGCGGCGAAACCGTCAGTGTATAATTGCCACTGACCGCAAACGGGGCACCCGCCCCGCTGGCGCCATTATCCGTTGCGGTGATTGTGAAATTGGACGTGCCAACCGACGTCGTGCGCCCTGACAGCAGTCCGGTCGCGCCATTGATTGTTATGCCCGCAGGCAGCGTCCCGGCGGTCACCGCATAGCTGTAACCCCCTATACCTCCGCTTGCGACGATGCTTTGCGAAAGGGGCACGTCAAATCCAACGTTGAATCCGCCCGATCCGGGGGTCAGTACCAGATTCGGCCTATTGACGTTCAGCGTCACCGAACGGCTAACGGTAAAAGGCCCGTTGCCCGTCGACGCATCGGTCGCCGATATTGTCAGCGGGAAGCTGCCCGCTGCTGTCGGTGTGCCCACAATTTCAAGGGTGTTTGCACCACTCGACCCGGTTTGCAGGCCAGACGGAAGGCCGGTTACCTGATAATTAGAAAAGGGTTGTGTGCCGCCGTTGAAAGTAAAGGTCTGGCTGTATGGCGACCCGATAGTAGCGGTCAGCGGTCCGCCGGGCGTCACGGTGATAGCGGGATCGGTGACCGTAATCGTCACTGTTGCCGCAGCCGAACTGGCGTCGAAATTGCTGGCGATATATGTAAAGCTGTCCGGCCCGGAATAACCTGTGTCAGGAATATAGCTGATCGTCATTCCGCTGGCGACCGCGCGACCATGCGTCGGCTGCGTGACTACGGACACCGCACTGGCTCGTCCGGAGACGTCGAGCGTGATCGGTGTAGGTCCAGATCCAAAGGGGACCGTAGCGCTTACCGGATTGGCGACCGGCGGCGTGTTCGTAATGTTAATCGAATAGCTTTGCTGGATAACCGTTGGGCCAGTCCCGACATTGCTGTCGGTTGCGGTTACGACGAAGCCGAAGAGATTTGCAGTCGTCGGGTTGCCGGAAATCGCGCCTGAGGGCGACATGGTCAGCCCATAAGGCAGCTCGCCCGAGGTTACGACATAAGTGTAGGGCGCTACGCCGCCGGTCGCTGAGGCTATCTGCGCGGTATAAGCGATGTCGGTGCCGCCTGCAGGCAAACTAGTCGGCGGCAGTACAAGCGGCGGCACATTGACGGTGAAGGTGTAAGCGCGCGCGCCGGCATAGCCAGACGGCGTGGCGTCGGTTGCGGTGACGGTAAAGGTGGTCGAACCGCCGCGTGTGGGCGTGCCCGACAGTGTGCCGTCGGCGGCCAGCGTTATGCCCTGCGGCAATGTACCTGAGGTCACCGCGAAGCTATATGGTCCCACCGAGCCGCTGGCCGCAACATTTTGGCTGTAAGGTACGCCAAAGGTCGCATTGGGCAGCGTAGCCGGCGTGAGCACAATCGTCGGTGCCGCGATCGTTACAGTATAAGCCTGACTACCGGAATAGGGTCCGGGGGCTGCGCTGCTGTCAGTCGTTGTGACGGTGAAGTTGAAATTTCCGGCTGCAATAGGGGTACCCGACAAGACGCCACCCGACCCCAGCGTCAGATCAGTCGGCAACGTGCCCGTTGTAATGCTGTAACTATAAGGTCCAGTTCCACCGCTTGCCGTTAGCGTCTGGCTGTAGATTGTTCCAACGCCGCCTGCGGGCAAGATATTGGGCGCAATTGTCACTGGCACGTCGTCATTAACGATTGTCCCGGTCCCGGTACCGGTGCCGACAGTTGCATTGACGACGTTCGAGAGCGACACGCTGAACTGTTCGTTCGCTTCGGGGGTGGTATCAGCATTTACCTGGACCTGAAACTGCTTCGCCGTTTCGCCTGGCAGGAAAGCAAAGCCGCCCACGGCTGCGACATAGTCGCTGCCCGCAGTTGCCGAACCGTTGGCGGTCGCAACATTGAGCGTGACGACCTGACCGCTCGGCGCATCAAGCGTCAGCGCGAAATTAGCGATTGCCACGCCAAGATTGCCTTCGGTCAGCGTTACATTACCAATCGACAGCGTCGGCAGCGGATCGTCATTGGTAATCGTGCCCGTGCCCTGCGAGCCCCCTACAAAAGCACCCGTGACATTGGTGATTCGAACAAAGAAAGTTTCGGTCGGCTCATTCAAGGCATCCCCGTTGATAACGACAGGAAAGCTTGCCGATGTAGATCCAGCAGGGATTGTCACCCCGGTCTGGCTGTTGGCTACATAGTCCTGCCCTCCCGTTGCGGTTGAGTTCGTGGTTGCGATATCGAACGTGACTCCTCCCTGCGCAGCCGGTGCCGAAAGGCTGACGGTGAAGACGGCATTGGTCGTACCGCTATTCCCTTCTGCCAAAGTGACACTGTCGACAAATATGCTCGGAAAGTCGTCATTGATGATCGTCCCCGTCGCGTCTGCCGGCGCTCCCACGACGTAACCGGTACCCGCATTAAGGGTGATGATGACCGTCTCATCGGGCTCAATCAGCCCGTTGCCGCTCGGGTCGACGGTCAGCGTCTGGCTTGTGACGCCGGGCGCAAAAACCAGCGGGCTAGGTATAAGCCCGGAAAAGTCCGAGCCTGGCGTCGCGGTGCCGCCTGTCGAGAAATTCACAGAAACGGGGCTGGTCGGCGCCTGACTGAGCGTCACGGTATAAATGAGGTTTGGCGTTCCATTTTCCACAACCGACGCGGGCGCTACGGTAATCGACGCGCTAGGCACATCGTCGTTAAGAATAGTCAGCGTGGCGCTTGCCGGCGCACCAATTGTATAATCGGCACCCGGGGCGACCGAATAGATCACCGTTTCATTGGCCTCTACCGAACCGTCCACCGTGGGATCGATCGTGAAGGTCACACTCGTCGCGCCACTGGGAATAACGACGCTGGTCAAGCCGCCGGTAAAATCACTGCCCGATACCGCCGAGCCTGTAAGCGCCACATTCACCGTAGTCGCCGACAGCAGGCTGGTGCTGCGGGTGACGGTGAAGGTGGCGTTGGTTGCGCCATCTTCGCTGATGGATGCAGGGGACACAGCGATCGAAACGGTGGGAGTGTCGTCGTTGGCAATCGTGCCAGTCGCCGCAGCCGGAGCACCGACAACATAACCCGTGCCAGCCACCAGCGTGATGATCGCCGTCTCATCGGCCTCAATCGTTGCGTCTGCGGTTGGGTTAATCGTGATAGTGCCGGTAGCGCTGCCCGCCAGGATTACCAAGGGCGAGGTTATCGTCGCATAGTCGGTGCCGTTGGTCGCTGTCCCGCTGACTGTATAGTTGATCGAAGTGGTGGCCGTGGCGGCTTGGTTAAGCGTCACCGTGTAGACGAGATTTGCTGCACCATCCTCATCGACCAAAGCAGGCGAGACGGCGATTGCCGCGCTCAGCAAATCGTCGTTGAGGATAGTTCCTGTCGCGCTTGTCGGTCCGCCAACGGTGTAGCCCGTTCCGGCACCCACAGCGAGAATCACGGTTTCATCGGCTTCGATTGTACCGTCGACCGAAGGGTTTATAGTAATCGTGGCAGTCGTCGCGTTCGCTGGAATCGTTACCGTCGCGACCCCGCCGGTATAGTCCGAGCCGGATGTCGCCGTACCGCTGGTCGTGATGTTGACCGTGGTCGCACTCGCAAGCGCGGTGCTCCGGGTAACGGTGTAGACCAGATTGGTTGCGCCGTCTTCCGACACCGAAGCGGGCACCACGGCGATAGACACAGTGGGGGCGGCAACGACATTAATGGTCAGCCGCTCCACTTCAAAATAGGCAGCATTTGAAGGCGTACTTGCGTCCGTCACGCGGATATCCGTGTTTGTTGAACCGGCAGTGGTGGGCGTGCCGCTGATGACGCCAGCGGAGCTCATCGTCAGGCCGGGAGCAGGTGCTACGCCGACAAATGGTTCGGTCTGGTAACTGTGCGGTGTTACCCCACCGACTGTCGATAGCGAGAAAGTGGTCGGGACACCCTGTACTACGTTGTAGGTGCTGGGCGACAATGTCAGCGTTGGGATTTGGACAATGCCGGAATAAGCTTTGGAGACAAACGCACCCACAGAATCTTGTGCGCGAAGGACAAAACTGTAGCCGCCGCGTTGTGTCGGAGTTCCGGACAAGACACCGCCTGATGACAAGCTCAGGCCAATCGGCAAGGATCCTGAGTTGAGCGCGTAGGTGTAAGGCGCGGATCCGCCGGTGGCGGATAAAGTTTGCGAAAACGGCGTTCCTGCAGTGAGAGTCGGCAATGAAGTCGGCGAAACTACAATTGCGGAAGCCGGAGGGGTAATGGTAATCTGAACTCGCACCCAGCGATTATCCAGGTCTTGAAATTCGAGGCTGTCCGACGTCGCAGCATTGCCATTGTGGGTGTATATTAGGACCGATTTTGCGATGTTTGGTGGTACAAAGTCCTGACGAAAGATTGCCGAGCCGTGACTTGGACCGTTTCGGTAATTTCCGACCCCAAAGCCAAAGCCGAAGTTGTATGGGTCACAGTCGGTAACATCGATCTCTACGCTACTTCCTAGCTCCACTGTTGCAGTCTGAATGGGGCAATCAACCGAAGTATGCTGCGCCATCGCAGGCGTTGCCCCGGCCATTGCCACCATCAACGCCAACATCAACGCCAAATGCCAACGAACAACGACCTGCAGCAGCAACTTACCTGACATCGGATTCCCCCCGACCGCTCTCGCGGCTACAAATTAGAGCCCCTTGGGCACACGCCACAAACCTGCGCAGCCCAGCGCGCAAATGTGTCGTGGTGTAACGCGATAGCGATTTGGGAATAAAAAGCGTGTGTTGTATTGTACTAGTACACCAGCGTCATTTCATCTTGCAGCGGAGGAAGGTGCGCTCTTGGCGGCCACCGCTTTGCCGCACGCGTATCTTCTGTTCGTCGAGCGACAGTTGCAGGAACATCGTAACAGGCACATCGGCCTCGCCTTCGGGCGAATGCAGTTCGACCACGATATCGGGAAAATCGCTATAAAACCAGAGGCGGCGCACGGGTATCTCGCCAACCGCTCGTTCGCCGATCTCGATCTGCATGCCATAATCGCGGGTGACAAAGCAGGCGTCTTTGGGCGACGCCCACCGACCGCGATAGCTTTCCGGAATGCGGGCTTCCTCATATTCCATCAGCGAACCACGTTCAGTCGTCTGTTCAAATCCGGTGCTGCTGCACGACAGCAGCGCAAAACTTGCGAGTAGCGCGAACGGCCCTTCAATCCCCCGGAACATCGTCGCACCCAATCATTGAAAGCCCGCAAACTCCGCGGAACCAAGCCTTTAGCTGGGGAAGATCCGAAGCAGGATATGGATCGCTTGGGTCTGCCGGAACCGTCTCAACCCGCGCCCAGTTGCCATCGCAGTCGTACAACCTCTTCCAGCTATCCATTATCCAGTCCGGTGACGTGACCAATATTGTGCTGTCGGAACTGGGCTTTGCAAAACCCCGGCTCGACTGAATATTGAAGCGGACGGCCGAGGATTGGATCCATCCGGTCACCTTCGATGGATAGGCATCATAAGACGCATCCCGGATAGCGATAATTCGGACATTGGCGATGCGGAACCAGCCATCGCGGGCCTCAACAATATCGAACTCAGCCAGATGCCTCGCATTGGGTCCACCATAATGCCGGTCATCGGTGGGCAATCTTCCTGATATGCGTGCACTGGCAGACGGCACCGCGCGAACGGGAACTTTCCTGCCATCCTCCGACGCTGTTTCCGACCAGCCGCTGATATTGCAACTCCGGCCTTTTAAGGGTGACGCATAAGCAGCGTAAGCAGGCACCAAAGCAGTCGAAATACACGAGCCTATTACCATTGCCGTGGCCAGAGTGCGAGCCCGTTTGAAATTACCCATATCAATGCCACCGCTGCGGAAAACTGGCGCCACAATGGAGCACCGATGATGCAGGCTGCAAGCATCACATTGACCTGGTGCATCGCCGCTATTGCAATCCCCGGTCTGCTCACGTCAAAGTCCGGGGGGAACACTTCCTAAAAGGCGGGGCAATATGTTGAAGCGCAATTGCAAGCTATTGGTGATTGGTTTGCTCGCAAGCAGTTCCATTGCCCACGCAAGCGCGACACTGCCGCCCTTTGTCGACAAGACAAAATTCAAATCGCACTCCGATTGCGTCGCATCACTGCGCAACGACCTGCAGCAAGACCGGGATGCAACTACAAATGGCTGGATTGGCTTTCGTGATGGAATGACCCGGCAGGTCACGCTAATCACCGATGGCCTGGTTACACAATCGCGTAATGTCACAATCTATCGTTCTGAGCTATGGCGCGGTTTTGCTGCGCCCGTAGACCGACCCGGCGCGCGCCAAGTCAACGAGCCGTCGGGTAACGCCAGCACATCCCTAATTCGGCGCTCGGCCCATTATGAAAAACGGTTGAGGGTCTGCAAGGACCGGTCGAAGACGGTGAAGGGAGAAGACGGGTATACGATGGATAGGTTAGAGTAGGTTTTGTAGTTTACATAAATCAAAAATGGGCGCGTCGAGATAACTCTGATGCCTTCCAATTGGACGTTCACGCCTTAGTTGTGCCGGGTCAATGTCCATCCCGATTTGCTACGTTGTTACAGGCCGCTCTCCACGCCCCGCTTCAGTAAACCAGAGAGCGAAAATAGCAAATAAACCCATCATGGCCGGCGTACGAAGCGGATAATCTGCGAGACTCGCAAATGCAATTATCATAATCGTGACGCTAGCCATTCTCGAAAATGCCACCGACTGCCGAGAGCCATCCATATTTCGCCAGATAGTCCAACAGCGCAGAATATATGACAATGATGTGCCCACGATGATCAATAGTCCAAAAGCACCAAACGCCACCGCGGTTTCGATCCAGTCGCTATGGGCTCTGTTTAGATATGTCGCATCCAGAAGTCGGAAGGGCTCAATCGTTCGGTAAATGTCAGCGAACGACCCTGACCCGCTACCAAAAGGGAAGAATTGCCAGACGAGATTTAACGAAACTGCCCAGAAATCCTGTCGCAGGTCAGTGCTTTGAGCCTCAAAAAACAGGCGTTCGAGTGCTTCGGCCCTTGCAAAAAAATAAGTTGTTATACCGAGTGTCAAAAGCGCGGCGCCAACAGCAGGAAGGACGGGCAATTTGTACCGATCTCTCATTTTGCGGGGACTGATAACGGGATTCCGGTATAATATCGCTGCGCCAACTAAGCCAATTAATGAAGACAAAAGACCTGATCGCGAGCCGGTTACTAAAGTCAGTGGGATTAAAATGATAAAAATAGCGCCCGAAATCAACTGCCGACGAATCTGATCACTCGGATTACCGCCTGCGGGCGATGCGTAAACGGCAAGTATTGGGAAAAGGCATGCCAAAAAGATACCGGCGTGGTTGCGGTTGGAAAACAATCCGACGGCGCTGCCATTATTGGTTATGCGGTAGAAATAGAGACTACTTTCCGGGTTTCCTATTACCTGCAGGACGCCCAGAACGCCTGAAAGCACGCCCAATATAATCACGAGAGGGAGTAGTCGGCAAACATCATTTCGCGTTAATTGTGCACCGAGGAGGATAATTGCAGCAGGTACCGACAGAGACAAAAGGGCGTTCCAACCGTTAATTGGCGACGCAGCAAGTGGGCGCCATATGCCCTCAAGTCCTACCGTTCGATCGATGTTGTGAGCCAGCCGTAAGGCAGGGACGCTGCTCTGCATAACCTCCGGAATCGGAAAAAGGTGGAGCGTCGTAAGGGCAAAGCTAACTCCCATTACAATGAACAACCATTTACGTTCCTGTAAATGCACACGATTCAGAGTCCAAAGCCCAAACCCGCATGCAAAGATGGCAATCGGCCAAAGGAGCGTCAAAGACTGAACGTCTGCTCGTGAAGCGCCACCGGTCATAAACACGAAAATGACGAAAAGTGCGAGGGCCCAAAATTGAGTTTTAGAACTATTTTTGATTATCTTGCCTTGCATCGACTGGCCACCATCAGGGTTTAGTAAAATTTTAGAACAATTTAGGAACAACGCAGGCTAAATCTGGACGGCTGAACCCCAGAATGCCATTAGCCCCTATTTGAAGGTGAGCAAAAGGGCAAGTTAGGCCGATACCAATCGGCGCTAATTTTCTTATGTGGCGACATAAAAAGGGTGGAGGTGCATCTGAATTTGGTCTAGCGCGCGTTGGATAGAATGAAGTTCTCGACAACCTTTGACGTCGCCCGTGATGAATGGTGCAATTTGCATTCCAAAAGCTCAAGGCCAATGGATACTAGGAAATAAATGCTGCAGACTACCCCTCCCGTATCTCTCGGCGTGCCGACAAACGACATTTCAGACAATAGCCAGTCTAATCTCGCTCCGCCGATCTTGCTTCAATATTGGCAGATTGTACTGCGTTGGAAGTGGGTTATTGTTGCAATCGTTTTGACGACGCTGGTTATTGGTATCGTGGCAACGCTTCTTACAACCCCGCAATATACCGCTAAGTCGCGAATTGAAATCAGCCGTGAGCAAAAAAACGTCACCAACGTACAAGGCCTAGAATCCGCCGATTCTGCGCGTAATCTTGAATTTTATCAAACTCAGTATAACTTGCTGCAGGCAAGATCGTTGGCAGAGCGTGTTGCGAAGCAGCTCAGACTGTCGCAAAATAGCGAGTTTTTTGAAGCGCATGGCATCGATGTCACCGCAAATGCGCTCTTTGCTGCGAAAACGAGCGCGCAACTGACCCCTGCAGACAGGCAAAAGCGAGAAAAGCTGGCGACGGACTTGTTGTTGGGTAACTCCAATATTGCACCTATTCGTAACTCGGCCCTTGTCGATATCGAATATACGAGCGCATCTCCCACCTTGTCTGCACAAATAGCTAATAACTGGACTGAACAGTTCATTGTCCAAAGTATGAGCCGTAAATATTCGTCGACCGCCGATGCGAGAAAATTCCTTGAGGACCGGCTGGCGGACCTTAGGGTACGGCTTGAACAGTCAGAGCGAGACCTCGTCAATTATGCCACTGACAAGGGGATCGTTGCACTCGGCAAAAGCAAAAGTGCCGATGGCAGAACCGAAGTCGAGCGGACACTTGTTTCAAGCGATCTGGAGGCTCTGAACATGACCCTGGCCGCGGCAACTGCCGATCGCATCGCAACTGAGAGCCGAGCCCGTGGAACTTCGGGCGGCGCAAATACCGACGCGCTCAACAACGCCGCAATTTCGCAACTTCGGCAGACTAGAGCCCAGGTAGGTGCTGAATATGCTAAACTGCTGGTTCAGTTTGAGCCTGGATATCCTTCGGTAAAAGCCCTTTCACAACAGCTTGCAGCACTTGATGCCAGCATCGCCCGCGAAGAATCAAGAGTCCAGGGTGGACGGTTGGCGCAATATCGCGAGGCGCTGAAAAGAGAGGCTGATCTGCGAAGCCAGGTAGACAACCTGAAGGCTCTGATGAACAAACAGCAGAGAGACAGCATTCAATATAATATTTATCAGCGCGAAGCGGATACAAACCGCGAGTTATACGACGGACTTCTGCAGCGTTATAAGGAAATAGGTGTTGCCGGCGTTGGTGCTAACAACATTTCGGTGGTCGATGCTGCAAAAGTTCCCAGCCGACCATCGTCACCTAACCTTTTGTTAAATATTTTAATTTCCATAGTCGGCGGCTTGGGATTAGCGGTCCTAGCAGTCCTTGCCCTAGATCAGATTGACGAGGGTCTTCGCGAGCCCAGCCAAGTGAACCGACTTTTACAAACGCCTTTGCTCGGAAGTGTGCCTGATGCCGACGATGGCACTGCGCTCGAGCTTTTAAAAGATGCTAAATCAAGTTTATCAGAGGCTTATCTGAGCATAAGGTCCAACCTTGCCTTTTCGACCGACCATGGCGTGCCGCGCTCGTTCATGGTTACAAGTACCCGCCCCGCCGAAGGCAAGTCGACGACGGCTTTTGCGCTGGCAACCGTTCTGGGGCGTACTGGCAAAAGAGTATTGTTACTGGACGCCGACATGCGCTCGCCCTCGATGCATTCCTTCATTGGTAAAGCGAATGTTATGGGGCTGTCCAATTTTCTGGCTGGTGAGAATGAATGGGGCCAGTTTATTCTCAACACCGATCTTAAAGGGCTGAGCCTGATGCCTGCGGGCCCGACACCGCCTAGTGCAGCGGAGCTTTTGAGCAGCGACCGCATGTTGATGCTGATTCAACAACTTCAAGACAGTTTCGATCATATTGTGGTCGATGCGCCGCCAATTTTAGGCTTGGCGGATGCTCCGCTGCTGTCGAGAGCCGTCGAAGGAAGCGTGTTCGTTGTCGAGGCGGATGGTGTCGCTGTCCGTGGTGTCAAGGCGTCGCTCGGCCGATTGCAATCTGTCCACGCACATGTGTTCGGAGTGATCCTAACCAAACTTAAACATAAGCAAGCCGGGTATGGATACGGCTATGGCTATGGCTATGGATATGGTGGCGACGATTCCCGATAAATAGGCTACGGTTTGCCAAACAGACCAGTGCCCTAAATCGCCGCTGACCACCTACGAAAATGTCGGCGGCGACTGTCCTTTAAAAGGTCAATGACGCGCAGGCTTGTTTAGAGCCTACCCTGCCATTACCATCTGCATTTGCTGCTTAAGCATTATACGCAGGTTTTCGCGCCAGTGCGCACTGACGTCACCCAGCAAATCGCGCGTAAGCCCGTCGTTCAGCAAAGACAGCGCAGGTCTTTTCGCGGGTGTCGGATATTGCTCAGTCGAGATCGGAACGACCGGAATTTTTCGGCTGAGCAATCCAATTGACAGCGCCTCTTCCTGAACGGCAACGGCAAAATCGTACCAACTGGCCACGCCGGCGTCGCTATGGTGGAGTATCCCGCTCCGATTTGTGTCTGTGAATTTCCAAAGGGTTTGAGCAAGGCCTGAAGCCCAGGTCGGGCATCCGATCTGGTCGACAACTACTCGGATTTCTTCCCGTTTCCGCATCAAATCTAACATAGTATTGACGAAATTTGATGCCCCCGCAGCATATACCCAACTCGTGCGCACAATCAAAGCTTTAGGGCCTGCCGCTACCTCTCCTGCTGCCTTCGACCTGCCATATGCGGACAAAGGACAGGTCCGATCATCGGGGCGATATGCGTGTGTACTGGACCCATCGAAAACGAAATCTGTGGAGATATGGATCAGCCGGCCACCATATCTTTGCAGCTCATTGGCCAAAACGCCGACGGCTGTTGCATTTATGCATGTGGCGAGCGCTTCCTCGCTTTCGGCTCGATCAACTGCAGTATAGGCTGCTGCATTGATTACAACGTCTGGCAGATGCTTTTTGATTGCTCCCCGAATAGAGCTCTCGTCTGAAAAATCACAGTCAGATCGGTTGAGGCCGACAACATGCGTGCTTTCAGGCGCTGAGCCAAGCAACGCGCGTCCTACCTGGCCGTCTATACCAGTGACTAACACTTTCATGGCAACGCATCCAGTTCGTCCAAATTAAGGCCAGCAACGTCTTTTGAGGACAATTGTGGTTCGATGCCATCCAAGGGCCATTCAATTGCGACAACAGGGTCGTTCCAAGCAAGGGAATGCTCATATTGCGGGGCGTAGGGCGCTGTACACTTGTACAAAAAGTCTGTGCCATCAACCAAGGTGAGAAAGCCATGGGCGAAGCCTTCCGGAACCCAGAGCATGCGCTTATTGGCGGCTGACAATTCGAGGCCAAACCACTTCCCGAAATTTGCAGATGACCGCCGAACGTCAACCACAACGTCCCATACAGCGCCGCTAGTAACGCGAACAAGCTTCCCTTGTGGGCACGGGTTTTGAAAGTGCAACCCTCTCAATACCCCCCTGCTAGAACGACTGTGATTATCCTGAACGAAATTATAATCCAATCCAGCTTGGTCAAAAAGTAATGCATTCCAGCTCTCTAAAAAAAAGCCACGATCGTCACCATAAACTTTCGGCTCAATAATCAACGGTCCAGAAATACTACATTCAATTATATTCATGTCTTCCTCGATATTTTTATATCACCCGCGATCATCAATTCTATTTTTTAATTCAATTTAGATTTCATTAAAGGCCTTGATTTAGGCATTTTGCCAAAAGGCACATTATGCGTTCTTTACTGCAATAACCCCATCAAATATGCCCCATAAGCATTTTTGCGCAAAGGTTCGGCCGCAGCGCGCAGTTGTTCCTCACCGATCCAACCCTGTCGAAACGCAATTTCTTCGGGACAGGCTACTTGCAACCCTTGGCGTTTTTGCAGAGTTGCAATGAAGCTTGCTGCTTCCAGAAGACTGTCGTGGGTGCCGGTATCAAGCCACGCATAGCCGCGCCCCATTATTTCGACATTTAACGTCCCTTGCTCCAAATAACATCGATTGACGTCGGTTATTTCAAGTTCGCCACGCTCTGATGGCTTTATATCCGCAGCAATGTCACAAACTTGCTCATCATAAAAATACAAACCCGTTACCGCATAATTGCTCTTGGGCTGTTGCGGCTTTTCCTCAATGCTAATCGCGCGTTGCTGGGAATCAAATTCGACCACCCCGTAACGATCCGGATCTTGCACATGATAGGCAAATACGCTTGCCCCCGACTTGCGCTCGCCCGCTTGTAGCAACTGTTTGGGCAGATCATGGCCGTAAAAAATATTATCACCCAAAATCAATGCGCTGGGATTGTTACCCACAAAGTCCCGGCCAATTACGAAGGCCTGCGCCAACCCGTCCGGACTGGGCTGCACTTCATACTGAATATTCATCCCCCAACGCGCGCCATCGCCCAACAATTCCGCAAATCGCGGTGTATCTTCAGGCGTGCTAATGACAAGTATGTCGCGGATACCAGCCAGCATTAGAGTGGTGAGCGGATAATAGACCATAGGCTTATCATATATGGGCATCAGTTGTTTGCTGACGACTTGTGTTACCGGATACAGCCTAGTCCCCGAACCTCCTGCCAGAATTATTCCTTTGCGATTGAGTATCATTTCATTGCCTTGTTATTTAATCGAGGAGAAGTGTATTTCTGTAAAATATCGGCTATTTAAAGTATTCTGGCGACTTATTTAATTAAGTCAGTTCAAACTGACAAAACTATGCGCGATATCGCGACATGAGCAGCTTTCCGGGCGCCGGGGTTTTTAAACAGTCCCGGCATAATGTTTATCGACCCAGTCAAGATATGAGCCATTTTGCACCCGCGTTACCCAGTCGGAGTTGTCCAGATACCATAATATTGTCTTGCGAATGCCTGTTTCAAAAGTTTCAGTCGGCGTCCAGCCTAGTTCACGTTCGATCTTGCGCGCATCTATCGCATAACGGCGATCATGCCCTGGGCGGTCATCCACGAATGTAATCTGCGCCTTATAACTGTGTCCATCGGCTTTCGGGCGTAGTTCATCCAGTAAAGCGCAGATATGATCTACTATTTCGATGTTCGGTTTTTCGTTCCAGCCGCCTACATTGTAAGTTTCGCCAACATTTCCTGCTTCCATCACCCGCCGGATGGCGCTGCAATGATCCTTGACATATAACCAATCGCGTACCTGCATTCCATCGCCGTAAACGGGCAAAGGCTTTCCCGCGAGCGCGTTGACGATCATCAGCGGAATGAGCTTTTCCGGAAAATGGTAAGGTCCGTAATTGTTGCTACAATTGGTTGTCAGCACCGGCAAATCATATGTGTGGTGCCATGCGCGAACAAGATGGTCGCTGGCTGCCTTGCTTGCGCTGTAGGGGCTGTTCGGAGCAAAGCTGTGGTTTTCGGTAAATGGTGGCGCGTCGGCGGACAATGTGCCGTACACCTCATCGGTACTAACGTGCAAAAAGCGGAATGAATCTTTATCGGCTTCATTCATTCTGCTCCAATAAGACCGCACTGCCTCGAGCAAGCGGAAAGTGCCGACGATGTTCGTTTGAACAAAGTCTTCGGGACCGTGAATCGAACGGTCGACATGACTTTCGGCTGCAAAGTTAACGACGGCACGGGGGCGGTGCTCTGCCAGCAATTGATCGACCAATACACGGTCGCCAAGGTCGCCATGCACGAATATATGACGTGGGTCGTTGCTCAACGTCGCCAAGTTTTCCAGATTGCCAGCATACGTCAACTTGTCGAGATTCACGATTGGCTCGTCTTTGTGATCGAGCCAGTCGAGAATGAAATTGCTGCCGATAAATCCGGCACCTCCTGTTACGATAATCATTTTTGCTCCAAATGCTGTGCTTGTTCGACGAGATATTTTAGATATTTGGTTGCCTCGACAGAATTTTCAGGAGGCGCCCATTCTGCCGGCTCCTTCGGCTTGGAAGGATCAAAGGGTCCTGCTTTCACTTCAAGCAATATGCTGCCGGGTCGCAAAGCGATAACGGTGTGCCATTCAAGCGGCGATACTTCGATTGCGCTGCAACTGCCAACGTCAAATTTTTCGGTCGCCAGCTTCACAATGTTCTTCACCTCGCCTAGATTATCGAATGTGATGAGGACCATGACACCGCGAATTGCGACAAGCAGTTCGTCGCGAGGATCCAATGCATGCCGGTGCGGTCTTATGTAGCTGCCAGGCTCAATAGCATTGAACAGGCGCTGGCAATTATCCTGATAATCGACGTGGATATTCCGATGTTGCCGGAGACGAGGACTATTAAACGCCGTCGCGGTTAAAGCATCGAAAAACTTGGCCTCGAACAATTTAGATTTCATGCGATGCCCAAGCTAGCCCGATAACGCCGACACGATTTGACGAACCGCCTTTTCGACCGAAAACTCACGCAAGAAAAACTGTTGGCAGCGCGTTTTCAATTCAAGATCTGTATCGACTTGCACCAGAATTTTCTCAGCCTTTGCCTTCAATTCGGCTATATCATTGCTGTCGCAGACCTGCCCTAATCGCGCATCGCGTATCATATTTGCCAAGTCATTTCCTGAATTAATGTTCGCAATCACCGGTAGGCCGCTTTGCATATAAGTCAGAAATTTACCTGGGATATTATGCGACTTATGCCTGAAATCTAACGTTACGATTCCAACGTCGCACTGTGAATAAAGGTCCGGAATTTCGTCTGGATGGATCTCTTCAAAAAATAGCACATTGTTCAGTTTTTTTTCACGAGCAATATTCCTCAGTCGGCTTAGATCGCTCCCTCGACCGACGAATATAAACCCAACGTCTTCCCGTGTTGACAAAGCCTCTGCCAGCTCAAGGATAACCCCCATGCCTTGCGCGACACCCATATTGCCAGCGTAAACAAACAGCTTACGTCCGGCGAGTGTCGTTTCACTGACTCGAATCGGGCATCGCACACGCGCTGGCGCATCCAGCCAGTTTGACAAAATTTCGAGAGTACGCCCTGATTTGCTCTCCCAATCTTTGAAGTAGGAGAGATTGCCTGAGGTCTGTACGCCAATGACATCCGCCACAGAATATTGGTATCGCGCCACGCTTCGGAAAAAAAAATAGGGCAGGCCGCGCCGCATAAGCCCCATATCAACCGCCCATTCCGGAAATATGTCTCGAATAATCAGATAACCTTTGCAGTTGCTGGCATTTTTCAGAGAGCTTGCCAAAGGACCATGAAATATCGACGGCGCGTACCATATAATGCCCGTCCAATTTTCATTGGCGAGCGGACTTTTGCGCAAATTTCGGCGCATCGCAAAAGGCATCAGCCACTCACCAATAGTTCGCCGGACATAGTTCAGGTCTTTCGTTTTTGGAGCTTTCAGTCGCAAAATGTGAACGCCATCAACTGAGTCTAGCCGCCAGGATTCCGCTTGTTCGGGTGACGGAAGAATTACGGTCAACGCGTGTCCCTGCCGGACAAACTCACGCGAAAGGTCGCGCAACTGCACGGCGCCTGACGTACGATGGGGCGGAAAGGTGTCCGCGATCAACGCGATACGCGAGCGCGCCGTCATCAATATTGCTTCCAGACGACCCGCTTCACATAGTCTGTATAGCTGTGAATGATGCGTACAATCTTGTCACTTACATTGTCGGTGTCATAATCACCAACCAGTCGCAATGTTCGCTCATGCCCTCTGGACTGGCCTTCTAAAATAGCCAGCCCCTGATGAACGCGGTCCACTTCGAGCCCAACCATCATGACGGCCGCCTCCTCCATGCCTTCGGGACGCTCGTGCGCTTCTCGCAAATTCAGTGCGGGAAAGTTCAGAATAGACGACTCTTCATTTATTGTGCCGCTGTCAGACAGCACAGCTTTCGCGTTGAGCTGAAGTTTGATATAATCGTGAAATCCTAAAGGTTTGAGTAAACGGACTTGTGGATGAAATGTTATTCCGGCGACATCGACCCGCTTTTTAGTACGCGGATGCGTCGAAACAATTACAGGCAGGCCATAAGATTCAGCAACTGAATTCAAAACTTGGACGAGCTTATTAAAACTGCTGTCAGATTCTATATTCTCTTCGCGATGGGCGCTAACCACGAAATACTGCTCTTCAGCTAATTCAAGTCGCTTGATTACGCCTGACGCTTGAATTTGCGGCATAAAGTGGTGGAGCACTTCATACATGGGGCTGCCGACCTTAATGACCTGATCGGGAGCCAAGCCCTCACGAAGCAAATACTCTCTGGCAATAGTGCTGTAAGTCAGATTTATATCCGACGTATGATCCACAATACGCCGATTGGTTTCCTCGGGCACCCTTTGATCAAAGCACCGATTACCCGCTTCCATATGAAAAATCGGAATATGGCGCCGCTTAGCTGGGATAACAGCCAAACAACTATTCGTGTCGCCGAGTACCAGCAGCGCTTCGGGCTGCTCCTGCACCAATACTTTATCCACTGCTGTAATCAAATTACCGATTGTATTGGCAGCACTTTCGCTACCGTCGGCGCTATTAAGAAAATAATCGGGTTTACGAATAGATAGATCGTCAAAGAAAACCTGATTCAATTCATAGTCATAATTTTGTCCGGTATGTACAAGGACATGATCGCAATGTCTGTCCAGCGCCGGGATTACGCGAGATAATCTGATGATTTCGGGTCTCGTTCCAACTACGGATATAATCTTAAGTTTTTTCATGCCTGTACCCTTATACCGCACAAGCAAACGTGTCGGGTTTGGATCGATCAAATATTTCGTTTGCCCAAAGCATCACTAGCATTTCCTCACTGCCGATGTTGGTAATATCATGAGTCCAGCCTGGCACCGTTTCGACGATCTCTGCTTTGCTGCCAGTCGTTTCCAGCTCGTGGATTTCGCCCGATAGCAAATGTCGGAAGCGGAATCGGGCACGTCCCTTTATCACCAAAAATTTTTCTGTCTTGCTGTGGTGATAATGTCCGCCCCGCGTGACTCCTGCATGGGCGGTAAAATAAGAAAACTGTCCACTATCGGGAGTCTTTAACATTTCTACAAACACGCCTCGATCATCGCCATGCTGCGGAACCGCATAGGTGAACTGCTCTTTGGGTAGATAGCTCAAGTACGTAGAATAAAGTGCCCTTATCAAACCCGTTCCGACGCGATCAATTTGGAGATTGGACCGGCTGCTTCTGAAAGCGTTGATCTGGTCGGCCAGCTCCCCAACGGTGATACTGTATTGCGGCGTTACCGACTCGAACCGATTCTTGTGAGTTGCATCACGTCCATGATCCATAATGTCGATGAATTGTTCGACGACATCATCGACGTAGACCAACGTCAGAACCGCAGAAGCATCGTTAATCTGCACGGGCAAGCAATGGGCAATATTATGACAGAATGTAGCAACGACCGAATTATAGTTTGGCCTTGACCATTTGCCGAAAACGTTTGGCAGACGGAAAATATATACGGAGGTGTCGAATTTAGACTGGAGCTCAAATAAAGCGTTTTCTGCCGCCCTTTTACTGACCCCATATTGATTATCCAGAGCGGCCTGGCTGGACGATGTGTAAATTACAGGAACATTTCGACCCGACATGGCAATAGCATTGCACAGGGATTCGGTAAGGTTCTGATTTCCGGTTACGAATTCTTTCGGATCCGCCGGTCGGTTAACCCCTGCCAGATGGAAAACAAAATCCACGTCTTTCATGATGTCGGGCAGGGTGGATTCGGCGCTATCGCGGGTATAATTTACGATTTCCAAATCGGAGCGCTCTGCAAGCCTGACCTGCAAGTTCTGGCCGATAAATCCCGCGCCGCCGGTAATCAATACCTTCATGTCTTATTCCTCAGGCTCAACCTGTTCTCCGCGCACAACAGCCTGCAAAAACCGAAGCTTCATCAACATATCCTCCATTTTTGGCATATCCAGACGGGTGGTGTTGTGCGAATTATATTCGACCGCCTCGGAAATTTTGACTTCGCCTTGTTCGACGAACTTGCCATAGTTCAAATCTCTAAGGTCCGGCGGCACCCGGTAATAATTGCCCAGATCTTGCGCAGATACCATCTCCTCGCGGCTTAACAGCACTTCAAACAGCTTTTCGCCGTGACGTGTACCAATGATATTGAGAGGGTGACCAGGAACGCCGAGTGCCCCGGCTAGTGCCCGCGCCAGTGTCTCAATTGTAGCCGCCGGTGCCTTTTGCACAAAAATGTCACCCGGCCCGGCATGCTCAAACGCATAAAGGACCAAATCTACAGCATCGTCCAATGTCATCATGAAACGAGTCATATTTGGATCGGTTATGGTGATCGGCTGGCCAGTCCGGATCTGGTTGGTAAAGAGCGGTATGACCGACCCTCGAGAAGCCATGACATTACCGTAGCGGGTCGCGCAAATAATGGTGTTGGAAGTAGTGCGTGATTTTGCGACAATCACTTTTTCCATCATCGCCTTGCTGATACCCATAGCATTGATGGGATACACCGCCTTATCAGTACTAAGGCAGACTACACGCTTTACACCGCAATTGATTGCAGCCTCCAAAACATTTTCCGTTCCCAGTATATTCGTTTTAACCGCTTCTACCGGATGAAATTCACAGGAAGGCACCTGTTTCAGCGCGGCCGCATGGTAAATGAAATCAACCCCCCTCACTGCATTGACCACCGACTGGTAATCACGCACGTCGCCGATATAGAATTTTGCTTTTGGGTTGTTATATTTCCGGCGCATGTCATCCTGCTTTTTCTCATCTCGACTGAAGATGCGAATTTCCGACAAGTCTGATTCAAGAAACCGGCGTAAAACGGCGTTGCCAAAAGAACCCGTGCCGCCTGTGATTAACAATATTTTATTTGCAAACATTCTTGTTCCTAGAGCTGCTTTTCAAAGATGCCGATTGTTTTCGCAGATTTGCGCTTTTTGCGCGGGGGTTGGGTAATTGATTAGAACGGCACGATACTTCCCTTTGAACACAAAAAGGCTGCCTGCTGCAGCGCCAACCACCCCGACCATGTCGATCAACCCCATAATATCCTCCACAGACCCTGCACCCCCTAAAAATGTTACAGGTACATTAAGTTCGCCTTTTATTTGCCTGGCCAGATCCAAATCATATCCTGCCATCAGCCCGTCTCGGTCTACTGAGTTTATGACAATTTCGCCCGCTCCGGCCTGCTGCATTTCGAGCGCCAATTTTATTGGATCCGCCTTACGCGTTATAGTCGCATTATGGGTACAGACTTCATAGCCCTTAGCGAACAGGCCATTTTTCTTGCGCACGTCCAGTACAGCGACAACTGACTGACGGCCTACTGCAGCAGCCATCGCCGTCAGGAGTGACGGGTCGGCAATGGCTGCTGCGCTTACTGCGACTTTTTCCACTCCCATGTCGACAATACGGGCCGCCTGTTCAGCAGTAGTAACCCCTCCACCGTAACATAGTGGCATCCTGCATTCGGCGGCGAGCTTTTTAATCAGATTGAAATCTGGCTCGGTGTTTCTGACTGTGGCGTCAATATCGAGAACGATGAGCTCATCCGCCTCTTTTTCATTAAAAATGCGCACTGCGTTGATTGGGTCGCCCACATATTTGGCATCAGCAAATCGCTGTGTCTTGACGAGACCACCTTTATGCACCAGCAGACAAGGGATTATCCGAGATCGCAGCATCGATCACACCTCGACAAAATTTTTTAAAAGTTGCTGGCCCCAGTGGTGGCTTTTTTCCGGGTGGCACTGGACGCCGTGGATGTGACCACGAGACACTACGGCGTCAAAATCAAATCCATAATGTGCAATTGCGGCAACATCCTCGCGCTCCTGCGCTTCAAAATAATAGGAATGTAAAAAGTAAAACTGCGGACAGTCATCGAAGCCATGGCTAAACAATTTGGCATCTGTGCTAGGCTGCAAATTGTTCCAGCCCATATGCGGCATGGGTAGGCTGGCACTTTCCGGACGACCGGCGAACGATCGCACCCTGCCCGGTACCCAGTTTAACCCCTCAAGACGTCCCTCATCCGATCCAGCAGCGAGCATTTGCATGCCCACGCACACGCCAATAACCGGAACTTGGTCGTCCATTACCATCTTGTCCAATGCCGGCCTCATTCCGGAATCATTTAGCCGCTGCATAGCGTGATCGAAATGGCCAACCCCCGGCAGTATCAGCCGTGTCGCATCGCGCAGCAAATTCGGTGAGTCGGCGCGCTGCGCATCAAGCCCTAGCCTTTTAAACAGGTTCATGAACGCCTGGATATTGCCAACGCCGTAATCGACGATACGGATCATCAGAAATACCTTTTTTCCAGCCCCAAATACCGAAGCAGATTGGCGCCCAAGGCTATTAACCAGCGCTTGTTGCGATAGTCTCGGAATGTCTTTTTCGGAAGCTGAAACAATTCAGTTAGGCCATCTACCGAAAGCGACAGTTTATGCGCCACATATTCGAACTCTTGTTTCAAAAAATGTTCATCCATTTCAGGTCGCGAAATGCGTTCCAATGCACCATCGCGCGTCATCTGTCCGGTCATAATCAAACTGGAAAAATGGGCTCTTCGTTTTTCATACCCAAAACGGCGGGGCAGCCAGTAATCCTCATAAAAACGTGTGAACCTGGACTCGTGATGTTTGTGCTGAAATCGTTGCCAGCCGAATTTTTCTTCCAGCTCAGACTCAGCGTTCCGTTTGACATAAGGCACCAAATTAAGAGGGTGATGAACCTTCATTCCCAAAATGCGCTGGTACCAGATTTTATAGACCAGAATATCTACTAATGGAAAGCCGCGGATCGATTGTCCGTCGCCCCACTTTTCCCAAATATCACAAAATAGCTTCTTATCGATCCCGAGATAACCTCCCCATTCTTCTGGCTCGCGACAGCATTCGGTGGAGAAATTGGATCCTGTGATAATATGCTTGATGTTATACTTGCGGGCAAATTTATAGAGGCCCGAAAAAAAAGCAGCGTCTTGTACCAAATCCTGATCTGGTATGCCCGCGCGCAAGAAAGCCACCTGCATTCGCCTGACATCATCCCAGTTTATGACTTCGGTATAAAGATCCAGCCCAAGCCCATCCACCAGTTTCTCGATGTTTCCAACCGCCTGATCGGTATTCCAGCCGGCATCGACATGGAACAGCAATGGCCGCAGCCCCATTTTGGTTTTGGCGATGTAAGCAGCATAGGAACTGTCCAACCCGCCGCTCAGGCCGATGATACAATCGAAATCCTTTCCTTTTCCTGAGAAACGAATCTCATCCGCTAAAGTCGACAGCTGCTGTTCGCTTCCCTGCTCGTTATCCCAGTTTGGCAAAATGGAGGCGTCAAAGTTGTTGCAATACTGACACATCCCGCGGTCGTCGAACGCGATATTTGGATCCGAACTGTCCATAATACAGCGGGTACAAATTCTATACTGGCCTGAAGTTCTTATCATAAATTATACGGCACCTGGGATATTGTTGTGAATTTTCTGGATTTGGATTGCCCGCAATCTCGATCCTTTGAACATTATGCGTAAAGCTATCTGTATAAAAGATCGCGCAAATATTACCCTGCTCCAAAGCTTTTTGAGAATCGGTCGGGAGATTACGCTTGCATTTGTTCCATGGACACGACGAAGCAAAGTAATCCTATCCAGATGCTGGTTATTGCCAGCCATATTCGCGGCCATGGCAATCCACAAATCGTGCGATTCAACGTAAGACGGAATAGGCAAAATGATGTCGCGTAATTCATCTCGAAGGGCCATCGCACAACCATAATATGCCGCGGTACCGTTGAATATACGCCATATGTTGTCCAAATGACGACCCGATCCACTTTGGTCCAGACCCGGCTGAAGCGGCGGGACCGGTTGACCGTTAGCATCGATATAGCCGCTATTTGTCGAAACAAGGGCAGCCCCGGCTGACAAAATATCACACATCGCGCACACTCGCCCAGCGATCCAGATGTCATCTTGATCCGACATGAAAATCCATTGGCGACTTGCGAAACCAATTGCTTTCGCAAAACTTTGGACGTGCCCCAAATTTTTCTCGTTACGGATCAACCGAATGCGATGGTCCTTAAGGCTTTCGAGATATGCTATTGTGCTGTCATTCGATGCATCGTCAATGACAATCAACTCGTCATCTGGTCCCATCTGTTCAACGATCGACGCAATTTGCGGACGCAAATAAAGCTCTCCGTTATATGTAGCCATGCATATGCTTATAGCCATGAAGCAGCTCGCGATTTCTTCTGAGATGCGCTCATACAGAACCCTTGAGCTTGCCTCGAATGCCCATCATGCCATCAACAAGCGCCCGCAACCCGAACCGGAGGTGCTCCGCTCGGTTTTGGCTGGGCTGCAATTGCAGAATATGATGAACAAGCGCCGCCGCGATCTCATGGCACGCATACAGCAATGGAACGTGGCGTTTGCGCAGCAGCATGAAAGCATTTCTTAGGCGGTAATAAGCTCGCACCGGGCTGTGCACATAAGTCGTCACCGAACCATATTTAACTACATCGTTGCCGATCGAATGATTCATTACCACGGAGCTCACGACTGTGATCGGAATTCCAGCTTGGCGGCAGCGGATGCACCATTCCAAGTCGACATAGTCGATAAAAAAGTCCTCATCCATCAGGCCGGCTATATCAAAAACGTCGATAGCGGCCACAGATCCAGATGAGATAATCAGATCCGCTGCCACATTCTGGGTGCTGCGCGCAACATGCACCGGTTTAGCCCACCCCCACCTATTGAAACGGAAAGGAGGATATTCATCGCCGGTGCGCGCATCCACGCAAATCGGCGCTGCAACACCTTGAGGTGGAAGGCCAAGCGCTGCGATCAATGTCGGCAAAAGCTTAGGGCCGGGCACACTGTCCTGATCGAAAAATGCCACGGTCTGCGCACCGCGGTCGATTGCAGCCCGAATGCCAGCGTTCTGCGCTGCAGCGATACCCTTATTGCCCCCCATCGAAATCCAACACACTTCTGGCAAATCCAACGGCTGTGTAGCATCAGGCGTGTTGTCGACGACAATCACCTGGGCGTCACGCCCAACCACATTACAAAGTTCCAATAGCCCTGCATGTTCTGGATAAAACAGCACAATAATGACAAAGTTGTGGCTGCTACTCAAAGGGCACCGCCGTTATGGAACCGGGTCGGGCGCCCGGGCGAACCGCACTGTGATTTGAAACATGCCAAGAAGGAGAAGCATGAACAGAAGACTGCGGCACATGAAGCTTAGTCCAATACCATACCACAACCAACATACCATATGAATTGATTAGAACCGGATTTGTCACTGACAGTATCAAATAAAGCAAAAATGCCATTGTATATACAAACTCTATACTACGAAAATTTAGCATTTTGATACGGGGTATTAATAATATTGTAAAAAACATAAAAGCTAAAGGAATACCAACGTATCTGGCCATATCCAAGGGCGTGATTTCAGTATGTTGGGTTAGATTACCTTTTCCGCTTGAATAATAATAACTCCCCAATCCTTCTCCAAGCAGACCATTTGATATATTTAGTGCGTCGATATATGAATCAAAATGACCAATTTTGGCATTATTCGAGACTTCTTCGTCGCTAAAAATATTAGTATAGGCAAGTATCTCCGGGATTATTATGAAAAATGCGGCAGCCGAAGCTATAATTACCAAGATGCGTACAAGGGGAGAAGCCAGCCGAAGCGCTGCCAGTACCAAAAACCCCAGTGCTACGACAATAACCCCCCTTGCACCGCTCGCGATGATGGTTCCGGAATAAAGCATCAGCCAGAAAAAGTCGCTCCCTCTGAACCGCTGAAACAGCCGGATTGTTACGACACAGAAGGGCACGAAAAGAAACGGTGCGGTTCCAAGGGCCAGCGTTGAGGTCGCCGAATCCAAAAACTCTCGCTCTGCATTCGAACTCAAGCTGTTTTCATTAAACCATTCGACCAAAACCGTCGCATAGGGCAGGCCGGGATTTAGCGATAACGTGGCATAGATTATCGTAAAGACGACCATCGTCTTTCCACATATTTCCGATGCCCGGTCCATATCGATATGGAAATGTTCGACGAAATGAACGAGGATAAGAACGAAAATCGCGAGGAAAAACTGTAATGCAAGCGCCCGGTCATTGTCGGCATTAATCGCCAATATGAGGCCATAGAGAAAGATGCCGATAATTGCGACGACGGGCATGACAAGTTCAGGCCTGGACGACCGATATCGAACGAAAATGCGAAAGGTCCAAGCGAGCAAGGCGGCGAACAGAATTTTGTTCAATATCGTCGAAGGAATCAGCACCGTCGTCAGCATGAATGACAACATCAGCACGGCCGGTGCGGACGAGACCTTGTGCGGGGGATTGTGAGCTCCAACGATAGCGGGGCGGAAGGCTGTCACGAATTCGCCGCCACGCTTTTTATAAGGCGAAGATAATTTCGGCCGAAACTTTCCGTGCGGCGTTGCAGATCCTGCCTTGCCGCTTCCGCGCGCTGGGCATGCGGGGCAGTTTCATGAGAATTCCATAGCCCACGCATCAGTGCAGCTAAAGAGGCGGCGGCGTCGCAATCGAAATAATCGCCGTGCGCTGGCGCTTGCTCTACATGGACGGGGATGTTGGACATAAGTATGGGCTTTCCAACGCTGCGCGCTTCTTCGACACTCGAACTCCAGCCTTCGAACCGCGACGGATTGATAACCGCAACACAGTGCCGCATCAGTGCCAGAAGGTCGCTATAATCGATCATCCCCAGAATCCGTGCGTCCCGTTCGATATCAAGATGGCGGATCATATCCTGCAAACCATCAACATAAGGCGTGCCGGATAAGCGGTAGTCTACAGTATTGCCCGTCATTAGCACCATCATGCTCAATCCTTCGGCTTTGGCCAATGCCAGCGCATTTAGAACGACCTGGTGATTTTTGTGAGCCCAAAACTGATTTGGCAGCAGGAAAAATTTTCCGGCAAAATTATATTTGATTTGCAGATCGGTAATGTCAGGCAATGGGCCTGCCGATCCAGTCGACGGCTGTGATACGAAACGCAGCACCTCTACCGGCGGAAGCTCATGCCGCGGCAACAACGTCAACAGGTCGCCAAGCGCGTGATCGCTGCTGACAACCACGGCGTCGGCATGCGTCGCAATCTGACGGTTGATTTGCGTTTCTTTTTCAACATCGAGGTTCGGAAACATTGCGGGCAAGTGCAGATATTGAAAATCGGGTATCCACGAGATGACCTTCACAGGGCGCCTACCCAGATACGGCGTCCATGCGTGCGAAATAAGATCGATATTGTGGCGTCGTAACAACGCGTTCACCAACGCCATGGAGCCAAGGATTTTGTAGAGAAGCTTGTGCACGAGCCACGGAATGGTCTTGCGCCGTAAAATGAGGGTGCGGACGATGATCGCATGCGGTTCAAACCGGGCAACCACCGAATCGGGTACGTCGTCGGCAAAAAAGACATAGGGTTGCACTTCGTGGTCGTTCACAACCGAAAGCGCATGCAGCAAATTGGAAATGTAATTCAGTCCACCCGAGTAAGCGAACGGCGCATCGAACCAGAAGCCGAGCCTGATCATGCATTGTCCCTGAACCAGCGTGCATAGTCGCAAAGCCCATCTTCCAACGAAATCTTGGGCCGCCAGCCTATGCGCGCTGCTTCGGTCATATCTGCATGATAATGTCGCGGATCGCCCGCTTTTACATCGCCGCTAAACTCGATCGAAGTGCTGCTACCTAACGCCATCCGCAGCTGCTCAAGCGTGTCGGCAACAGTCACCCGGTCACCGCTGCCGCCGTTAATCAAGAAAAGGTCCTCGGGAGCCTCCATCAATGCCG
The DNA here is from genome assembly GCA_041753095.1 of Sphingorhabdus sp. GTDB lineage: Bacteria > Pseudomonadota > Alphaproteobacteria > Sphingomonadales > Sphingomonadaceae > Sphingorhabdus_B. The sequence continues at coordinate 27,175 of JBGSVG010000130.1, forward strand.
CGATTAAATCAGCTGCGTCGTTAACGTGGATCCAGTCTCTGGTTTCGTCACCTGTCCCCCAGAATATGGCATTGGACGCGCCGGTGGATAGCTTTCTGGACGCATCCCATAAAAGCTGCCGCCGCAGACCGGGCCCATAGACCGAAAAGAAGCGAACGGCGACGCAGCGCATGCCAAAAGCAGCGCGATAACTGTGCAGCAGGCTTTCGCTCATGTGCTTGTGAAATCCGTAAGGTGAAACAGGATTGGGTTGGTCGGATGTCCGCAAGGGATGGTCGCCGACAACGCCATATACCGCCGCGCTTGACGCGTGGATGAACAGTGCATCGGGGTTGCTGCGTCGATGATATTCCAGAAGTTCGGCGGTGGCCTGCACATTGGCACGAAAATCGTCGAGCGGCTGCTCCAGCGACCGCGCCACAGAACTTTGCCCTGCACAGTGGACGACGACGTCGAAAGGCTCAGCTAACGCGGACAAGGCGGCTTCACAGACATCAGCGGTAAGCCAACGGTCATATCCATGAGCCGCAACATCCAAATCCGCGCCATGCCCAAGGCCAACGACACGCGCGCCCGATGCCTTGAACCGACGCGCGACGGCTTTACCCAGAAAGCCCATGCCGCCGGTGACGAGGACACGATTTATGTTAGTTCCGCCTGCCACAGCTTCAAAAAGTTTCTGTCGCAATCAAATCGCTGATTTTTGCTAAGTTGCCGGTTTTGAGATCAACAACATCAAGGTTGCTAATTTTCCCAAGCCTCGTTTCAAAATCATCGAAGGTCAAATGACCCTGTTCATTATGAAACTCCCTGAATTGTGCACGACGATATGCCTCAACCGGCGTGAGCACTTCAAGGTCGGAATTTAGATCATCGCGAACGAAGAAAATGTTGTTGCCGGCCGAATTGCTCGCGACCAAAGAATAGCCTTTCTTTCGAGCCAACGAGGTTAGTGCTGAGATTGATGCTCCATAGAAGATTTTGGAGTGATGCGCTGAATCTCGAACAAAATCGGGCTCGTAGGGCGTTGTAATTTCCGCAGTCGGGCCAAACTGGCTATTATACTCACAAGCCACGATGCGAGGAGACACCACATTGATAGCATCCCACACCCAATAATCATTTCCATCTATATCGACCGATAAGAGCCCGATGTCCCCGGTTATTCCGTTACTCGATAGTAGATCATTTATGTTGTCTTTTGTTATGAAAGCACGGTGAGCTTTGAGATTGGACGCCCAATAGATGGGATCGCTCCGGATGTAATTTATGTTCTCTTCAGAGCCATCCATCACTAGCCCGCTCCAGTGATTATGCGTCAACAGAAAGCGCGTGTTAGACTCGACATAGTTTTCAACACCAAATTCAACAAATATCTTCCGATCTACCGCCACATGGCGCAACAGATACTGGAATATGCCGTCTTCACCCCATTGAGAAAATACCCGAAATTCAGCGTCTTGCGGACATTTTACGTCTGATATCTGACGCGCTTCAATGCGCCCTAGCGCTTCTTGGACGCGGGTCAGGCGTTCAGCCAGTGCATTGAATCGACCATAGGTCCTTTTGATTTTTTTTAGCATCTAAACTTGGCTTTCCTGATCGATATGACTGATGATTTTTGCAGGCGCTCCTGCCACTATAGCGAAATCGGGAACGTTCCGCGTCACCACCGCATTTGCAGCAACTACAGAATTTTTGCCGACAGTTACCCCGGGCAGAATGACAGCGCCGATCCCCACCCAACAACCATCCTCGAGATGCACCGCCCCCACAAATGCATCGCCTTGGTGGATGATCGGCAATGAAGTGTCACGGAAGCAATGGTCGGCATCGCTTATAAACACCCTATCGCCGATGAGTACATTGCGGCCGATTACGACTTCCCGCCATGCATTGATCTGCGAAAATCTGCCGATGTAAGTTCCATCACCTATTTGAAGCGTAGGCTGGCCGTCTTTGCGGTCATCGGAGGCATTCAGCCAAGAATATGCAGCTAAATAGACATTGTCACCTACCGCAATAAGCTGCGGCTGCACCAGTTTAGAAGGCGCTTCCAAGCGGGAGTGAACGCCCCAATGACTAAAGCGGCGTCGATTCAAAATCGTGTGAATGCGGGTTCGCATGCTGCCAACGCGGGATCGAATCTGCTCGGCCTTTGGCATATTATTAGCCTCGATTTCAGCCATCATCGTCTTCATCGCTAGACACAGGATCCAGATTTTGCAGGTGATTTAAAAAAGCAACTGGCATGTCGGCTTCAATTGCATCGATGACTAACCTGATAGTCGACTGGAGAGCGAGATCTGAAAGATTCTTGCGACTCCACTCAGGAAAATCTGGAACCGTTAGGGGCGTCTGAACCCAATTACAGCATTGCGTAATGTAATAAGCGTTGACCGCGTCCAAACGCATAGCGTCACTAATCTGCAAATGACCGGCTGCCGCAGAGATTAAAAGTTGGAAGTACTGGTCTCGCGTTTTTGCGCTGTGAACGAAGCCCAGATCGGCATAATAGGAACTCGATTCGGTTATCACTATTTTCCCTTGAGCTGCGGCCTCTACTCCGATGGTTGATGTATATACTAATACAGTATCGACCTGCTCGATTAGCTCGTAACTGTTAACCGGATCGTGTGCAGAAATGAAGTGCAGGCGTGGATGTGTACCGAAATGCTGGTTAAGCAGTGAGTGATAATCGTCACTACTCGCGGCAATCGGCAATCGTTCGACGGGATGCTGCCTTACAACAACCGGCACATCTGTTTTTTCCAGCAAGTGCCGCACTGTTCCTACGAGCCAATCTTGATTAGTGTCGAAGGAAGTGTGCAAACCAAGAGCGGCGGAGTCCCAAGAAGAATTCAATGCTATAAGCACGCCTCCTTCATATTTGCGGTCACAGGCTTTAGAACCGGTCACTTGGGACGCAAACTTGTCCGTGCCATTGCGACGCTTGGTTAGCTCGGTCATCGCCATCAAACTAACGCGTTGCTGGACCAACGGTTCAGAAACCGATTTTTTGAGCAACTTAAATGCCCGTGGAATATCCTGCAACTGACATGCAATGCCGTCGACACATAATAGCAGCACACCATAGCCACCAGAGTCGTAAGTTGACACGCGAATGTCACGATTCCGGGCGTGCCGCAGCCACAGCCCGGATGACCCCCAAATGCCGCCAGGGACGACCAAAAGACTGAATCGTTCAGTGGTGAGAAAACCTCCAATGGCCGCATCGCATTCCACGAGCTGTTTACGAACGCCATCGATGGATTGGTTGGTAACGGGCGCCTCACCTCTCATCGCCCAGACGCTGTTTAATCGTGCCAAGGCATCGATAGCTTGGTTATCGCCTGACCCCGCAATACTGTGCTCCGAACTCATTCGGACAACTCGATGCTTTCGGCCGATCAATGACATAACGCTGCGGATCGATAGCAATTGAAGGTGCCACACCCTGTCGGTTGGCCCAAATGGCAGATCGTCGAGTACAAATGTTACGTTGTGACGGCGTGCGGCAAGGAGCAAGCCAATGGCAATCGAAAGCCACGGCACCGCTGACCCGCACCACGGAGTTATGACTACGCCAATTTGTAAAGTGGATACGGTAGATGGAGACTCTTCAATCTGTGCTCCGATGACAAAGTTGCGCATTCGTACCGTGTCGCGAATCCAAGTTAAAAGGATATTCTCCGCGAATAGTCTGCGACTTATCGAGTGGGAAAATTTACGCATAGCTCGAAAAAAACCGCCTTTGAATAAGGTAGAGCGCACCAACCGCTGAGGCACACGCGATTAACTTTATGGGGATTATCATAGTAAGCGGAATCGATGTTTCCCGAAGTGCGCTTGCGCTGACCGCAACAAGGAAGATAATCACTAGCGCGGATAATGCCAAACCAAACTGAGATTGGCCACTGATGTGCCAAGCGACCCATTGGCTTACAACCATTCGAAACGCCAGCCCAGCTGCAACGGATATTGCGGCCCCTTCGGCATACAATGTCGGGATTAGCAGCCAACCAAGGCCAGCAGCAACAATTGCGCTGGCGATTGATATCAGGACAGATGTTTTCGGTCTAAAATGATATAAGAGTACTGTGTCAGCCAGAAGGGAAAAAGTCGTGGTGAAATTGGCTGCAACGAGCAATAGCATCAATACAGCGCTGCCAGCGTAAATGTCTGGCGCGATTAAGCCAAGCAATTCGCCAGCAAATAGCATTAGAGCGCTGCATACGGCCAGCATTATCAATGTTAGCTGAAGAGCGGCTTTGCCCAACAGCTTATTAACCTCCTGCGGCCCTGCACCAAACACCGCGGGTTGTAGAGCAGATCCAAAAGAAGAGCATGCTAGCGCCGCAATCATCGAAAGTTGCTGCGCCAGACCGAAAATTGCGAGTTCCTCCACTGATACATGTCTTTGTAGCATCAGCATACCCGAACGGTTAAGCGTGAAGTAAGCGAGGTAGCCCACAAGAATGGGCAATGCGTAGTGCAGAGTTTCGGTGATGTCTTTGAGCCGCATGGCGAAACGGAATTTACGGCCGAACAATAAAATGAGTGCAAGAACCGGCAACAGAGCGCTGACCAGCAAGCCGACCAATATGCCCGGCAAACCCATATCCATGTTCAGCAAAAGGATGGCCGATGTCACGGCTAGCATGACAGCGGCACCAAGTTGCAACGAAACAACGGTTGCAACGCGATGTTCGGAGCGTAGCCAAACAATAGCCAGCGATCCTAATCCTCCAGCAATGGCAATAGCCAGGGTCAAAGATAGAGCTGGGACTGCAGGAACAGCCGGCGACAATATTTTCCAGACCGACGAACCAAAAAAGAAAGTCATCGTCGCGACTAGAACTGCGAAGAGGAGAAAAAATGATATTATCCCGCTTAAATATGCGTCTTCTTCACCACTACGCTTTCGGTCAAAATAAAGGCGTGCAACGGCCGACGGCAAGCCAAGTTGCAGTAGATAAGTTCCGATATCAACATTCGCACGAACTGCCACATATTGTCCAAATTCCGTTTGAGACAAGCTATGGGTATATAAAGGTATAAGCAAAAATCCGCCGACTGCGAGCACCGCAACGTCAGACAACCCATATAGCGCGGCAGTTGAAAACAGCCGCGAATGAATTTCCTGCACGGATTTTTTTGGAACAATCAATTGAAATGACCTTGGCCGGTTGGAGACGCTAGCCGCGTCACTCGTGCGCGTTCAGGGCTTTGTAGCCATGATGCTTGACAAGTTCGTCCCGCTGCGCGCTGATCAGGTCTTCGCGGGTCATTTCGCGGACAAGCTCTTCAAAGCTTATCTTTGGCTCCCAACCCAGTTGCATCCGGGCCTTTGCCGGATCGCCCAATAAAGTTTCCACCTCTGCCGGGCGGAAATAGCGTGGATCGACCGCAACGATTACCCGGTCACTGCCCCCGCCCGCGCCATCAACAAGATAAGCCTTTTCATCGACGCCACTGCCTTCCCAGCGAAGTTCCATTTCCAATTCCCTTGCCGCGGCGTTGACGAAATCGCGCACGCTGTATTGCAGGCCGGTAGCGATGACATAATCTTCCGGAGTGTCCTGCTGCAGCATCATCCACTGCGCCTCGACATAGTCCTTGGCATGACCCCAATCCCGCATCGAATCCATGTTCCCGAGATACAGGCAGTTCTGCAGGCCAAGCTTGATGCGGGCAAGCGCGCGGGTTATCTTGCGCGTCACGAATGTCTCACCGCGCAGTGGAGATTCGTGATTAAACAGAATGCCGTTGCAGGCGAACATTCCATAGGCCTCGCGATAATTGACCGTAATCCAATATGCGTAGAGCTTGGCGACGCCATAAGGGCTGCGCGGGTAAAATGGCGTGCTTTCCTTTTGCGGCGTTTCCTGGACCAGACCGTACATTTCGGACGTGCTGGCCTGGTAAAAACGCGTTTTGCCGTTCAAGCCCAGAAGCCGGATGGCTTCCAATATCCTCAATGGCCCAAGCGCGTCGGAGTTCGCAGTATATTCGGGTTCTTCGAAGCTGACATGGACATGCGACTGCGCCGCCAGATTGTAGATTTCATCGGGTTGGACCTGCTGGATAATCCGTACAAGGCTTGATGCGTCGGTCATGTCTCCATAATGCAGAAACAGCCGGGTATCGGGGAGATGGGGGTCCTGATAGAGATGGTCGATCCGGTCGGTGTTGAACAATGATGCCCGGCGGCGGATGCCGTGAACAATATAGCCCTTTTCCAAAAGGAATTCGGCGAGGTAGGCACCGTCTTGGCCAGTGATGCCGGTGATAAGTGCAACTTTGTTTGTCATATCGTGGTCTGTGCTATCTGTTGTTGAGTGTATATCGGAGGTGTTAGGTCGTTCCGTCGGACTGGGGCAAAGCCTATTGTGCTAACGCCCATCGCTCTGCAATCTCCCAGTCTTCTGCAGTGTCAATATCGAGGCATTCTTTGCTATCCGTCATGATGAATGGGATTACGCCCCGGCGGATTATTGGCAGGCCGTTGCGGATATCTCTGGCAGGAATGATGTATAAGGCGCCGTTGAGTGAATAGGCTGGTACAAGATCCTGCGATCGCTGCTGCAGCGGCTCCCACCCCATGACTGGAGTCATCCTGTCATCGGGCCCATCTAGCGTAAACGTCCATGCAGGATGTGCCTCAGCCGGGCTAACGCTGACCACTGGGCTGATGGATTCCGCATTTTGCCGACTGTATCGCGTCACGGCAGCCATGATAGATACGGCCGAACGAAACGGACTGGTTGGCTGAAGCAACAAAACCGCGTCGACTGCTTCATGATGGTCTTCATACCACGCCAACGCATGCCTGATAACAGACGCACTATCCGATGTATCGGTCGCCAAATGCGCCGGCCGCAGCCAGGGAACCATCGCCCCTCCGTTTCGGGCAACATCCGCAATTGCCGGATCATCGGTGCTGACCAGCAAGTCCGCACAGACACCGCTTTCGCGAGCTGCATTGATTGTCCATTCAATCAACGGCTTGCCCGCGAGTGGCAAGATATTCTTACCCGGCAGTCGTTTGCTTCCGCCGCGTGCGGGAATGATCGCCAAAAGGCGTAAAGAATCAGGCACGGAAAAGTCCTGCGACATCATCCTGTGCCTGCTTGAAATCTTCCATGCGGCCTATGTCGAGCCAATATTCATGCACCGGGAATATGTTTACCTGGCGGCCTGCGGCCATGTGATGTTCCAATAGCGTAGGCATATCAATCCTCACGCCGGATTCCGCCGATTCTATGAGTTGGGGCGACAGCACATAGATTCCGGCGTTGATGAAATAGCGATATGATGGCTTTTCGACCATGCCCGTTATCTGCAAGCCGTCGCTTTCGATTACGCCATAGGGCACGCGGTGCTCATATTCCCGCACACACATGGTGGCCATGCTGTCATGCCTGTCGTGGAAGTCGAGCAACTGATTGAAATTCAGGTTGGTGAGCAGATCGGCATTCATCATGAACATCGGCTCCTGGATCACACCCTTTGGCAATAAGCCCAGAGCGCCGCCCGTTCCCAAAGGTTCGTCTTCGTGAACATATTCGACGTCGATGTTCCAGCGGCTGCCGTCCCCGATCCGTTCGCGGATCATGTCGGGCCGGTAATGCGTCGATATGAAAAACCGATGGAAGCCTGCATGAACGAAGTTTTCGATAATGATCTCTAATATCGATTGATCACCGACGTTGAGCAGCGGCTTCGGACAATTTTCCGTCAACGGCTGCAATCTCTTGCCAAAACCGCCTGCCATAAGGAACACTGCATTGTCCCGCTTGCGGCCATGAAGCAGGCCATGCAGGGTTTCGATACCTACAACCCTGTTATCCGCATCCACGATGGGTATTTGCGACAGCTGATGTTTTTCCATCAGCTGAAGGATGCTCTCGTGCGTCGAACCGACAAAGGCTACATGGGGCTGTTGACCCATCACCGCCGATACTGGAACATCGAGACCGGCATTACGCAGTAACGCCCGCCGCACGTCGCCGTCGGTCAACGTGCCCAAAATTCGCCGATCGCCATCGACGACAACTGCGATTTGAAGGCCGCCGCGGTCCAGAACAGTCATCGCTGTTTGCAAGTCGGTGCCGGGAGACACTAGTATTCCTTCTAAAGGATTCATGCGCGTGTCATCCACTATAAGGTGTGCTTTGTTGGTTCAGAGAGCTAAAATCCTTGGGCTGGCTCAAGTCCAACGTGCTTGCATCGGTCAAGTCGTAGAACGATTTTTTCAAGAGGTTTTCGAGCGGGTGTTTCGTGAGGATCTCGACAATCATCTGGCTGGCCCCGCCCTCGCCGTAGGGATTTTTTACTGTTGCTAGCGAAGATTGAAACTCGGGATCATACAACCTTGCTAAAGCATTGGTAATACTCTCGCAGTCCGGATCACAATTTATAACGCTCCGCGCCATTAACCGCCCTTTCTGCCGATCACCGATATTAATGGTGCCGATGCCCATGCTGGGCGCTTCTGCAAGACCGCTCGAAGAGTTTCCGACTACGCCGTCGACAAACTGCATGCATGACAAGTATCGTAATTGGCCAAGAGACGGGTACAGCCATGCATTCTGCCGCTCATTGACGTAAGCCTCGAGCAAAAGCCGTAATTCCTGTCCGCCATTGTCTGCATTGGGAAAAGTAAAAATCAGGCGAGTATCGACAAGTCTATCTAACGCGTCCAACATTGAGCGCATTTGCTCCACCGAGCTGTTTTGCTCCAAGGTGACCGGATGAAAGGTTATAAGAAGATTTCGCGCGCCGAACTCGAGCCCAAGCGATTCTTCTAGTTCTGGTTTGGTAAGAAGTTTCAATTGTTTAATTGCGTCTATTCCAAGGCCTCCAACAAGAAACACCCGATCAGGGTGCTCACCTAGCTGAATTACTCGGCGGGCATATTCATCCGCAGCGACACAATGGAGGTGAGCCATTTTTGTTATCGCGTGCCTAATGGCCTCGTCGAATGCTCCCTCAGTTGTCTCGCCGCCATGAATATGACAGATCGGGATTCCAGCTATGAGCGCAGCCGTCGCTGCCGAAAGTAGTTCAAATCTATCGCCAAGCATCACTAACAAATCGGGTTTTAAAGCGGCATAAGCGTCGGCAAATCCGATTGTCCCTAACCCAATGGATTTTGTAACGGCGGTTGGCGAGTCCGCTCCAAGCAGCATTTCAACCTTATAGTCGATTTGGAATCCGGCGTTCTCAATTTCACGGTAGGTGGACCCGTACTCGGGTGACAGATGCATCCCAGTAACGACAACCTGCAGCGTGAGATCAGCCGATTGTTCTATCTTGTGCATCAGACCACACAGAAGGCCAAATTCGGCGCGTGACCCAGTTATGACGCAAATTTTTCGAGTCACAGTTGAATGAACTCGTCGATCTCGAATTGACGCGAGGCAGGCTTACCTACGACATCGTCCCATTGCATCGGTGAAATTCCCGTACCGGGCCTTTTGACCGCAAGGTTGTCTTCTGAAAAAAGTTCTCCAACTGTAATTTGACGACGGGCCACGATTGACTTGCGAGCTATACTGCGGTTCTTTTGCTCGCTTTTAGACGGCCGTTTAACGCCGTCGCCCAGAGCGCATTCGATATTCCGTATAGCAGCAACCATTGCAGTCAATTCATCTGGCTCAAGACTGGCCTGATGATCCGGACCGGGCAGCTTTCGATCCAACGTAAAATGTTTTTCAATAACGGTCGCGCCCATTGCAACAGCGGCAATGGGCACCTCAATGCCGGGGGTGTGATCCGAATATCCCACTTTGACGCCGAAAGCATCGCGTAATGATACCATTGCCTTCAAATTCACCTCAGTCATCGGTGCCGGATATTCTGTAGTGCAGTGCAAAACTGTTATTAAACTTCGGGGGGTGCCGGCATTTTCGATCACCTCGATAGCTGCTTCAATTTCTCCCAAAGTAGCCATACCCGTCGAAAGCAGAACGGGCTTTCCAGATCCCGCCATATGCCGGAGCAATGGAAGGTTAGTCAGCTCTCCGGAGGGAACTTTAACAAACTCAAGATCGAAACTCTGCAGCATATCAAAGCTCGCAGCATCAAACGCTGTTGAAAAAAAGCCGATGCTATTTTTCTTACATTCATCAATCAGGATTTTGTGGTCCTCTTCAGAAAGCTCGAGTTGCCTGACCATTTCAAACTGGCTTTCCGTCTCACCGGTCGCGAGTATTTGGTAATCCGCCTTAGGCGCATTTATTGAAATGTTTTCAGCAGTTTTGAACGACTGAAATTTTACGAGATCCGCCCCCGCAGCAGCCGCAACAGCTATTAGCTGCAGCGCGAGGTTCATGTCACCATTGTGATTAACCCCTGCCTCGGCAATTATAAGAGTTTTCATTTAATTCTCTTTGCTGGAATGCCTACATATGTCGCGTCAGAATCGCAGCTTCTTACAACGACTGAACCCGAGCCGATCATAGTATTGGCTCCGATAATCAGCTTTGACCCAGGGAGACCTTGGTTGATTACTGCCCCCGTTCCAATCCAGCATCCCGACTGGATGTGGACATTGCCAGATACATTCACCCCTGGGGCAATGTTTGTAAATTCTTCGACGTCGACATCATGCCCAATTGTGGCGTTTAGGTTAAAAATGGAAAAATCCCCCACCTTAATGTTATTTGTAAATCGGACCCCGGCACATACAATTATGCCAGATTTCGTCTCAATATGTGCTTTTTGATTTTTTCCGAAAGAGGCGTTGGGATGAATGAGATTTGCGAAGCGTACTTTGTCGGCGAAGCGACGTGCAATACTTCGACGGACAGTGTTTTCGCCGATCCCAATGATACATTCCAGATCGCTATATCGCTCGATTTCGGACTCTATTAATATCTCATCAGGAAAGGTCCAAGAATCAGCTTCCGAACGGTCTCTCGCGATGAAGACGGGATTCAGGCCCACTGCCAGCGCAACGTCGCCGGTTTCGCGGGCAAAGCCGGATGTTCCGAATATACCTATCCTTTTAGTCATGCCTCCTCCATCGCCGTCACGCTGCTCGGCAAATTCACAACGCGCTCTTCCAGCCATTCCGCCATCTCCAGCGGGCCGCGCAGCGCGTGCTGAAAGATTTGCAGGCGGGTCATCAACGTCCAGATCGGACGCGTCATAACGCCGGCCTCATTTGTTGATTTCAAGAGCGCATCGCGCTGCGCCAAATCTTTACAGATCACACCGTTCAGCCAGTAATTGGAATGACAATCATCCGGCTCTACAATTGGTTCAAGATCGGAATTCTGGAAAAAAGCGATATAGCGGCCAGCCAGGGCCCGTTTTGACGCAAGGAACGCGGGCATTTGTTCCAGCTGCGCGCAGCCAAGCGCGGCATTCAAATTGGGCAGCCGATAGTTGAACCCGATCTCGTCGTGAACAAACTCATAGGGGTGCGCGACTTTTGCTGTTGTCGTCAAATGCTTGGCCCGGCTGCCGGTGATGTCATCGGTCAGAATCATGCCGCCGCCGCCCGTCGTCATTATCTTGTTGCCATTGAAACTGAGCACCCCGATGTCCCCGAATGTGCCAGTGTGTCGCCCTTTATAAAGGCTACCCAATGACTCGGCGGCATCTTCGATCAGGACGAGTTTCCAGCGCTGGCAAACCTCGAGCAGCCCATCCAGATCTGCTGGATGACCGAAGGTGTGCATCGGCAGACAGGCGCGGACGGGACGGTGCCCTTTGATTGTCCGGCAGAGCCCTGCGTCATCGATCAACGCATTTTCGGTTAACCAGGCATCCAGCGCGATTGGCGATAGTCCCAAGCTATGGCGGTCGACGTCGATAAAGAGCGGTTCGGCCCCGCAGTAAGCGATCGCGTTACAGGTCGCGACGAATGTCAGTGGTTGCGTGACGACGAGATCACCCTGTCCAACACCGGCCAGCTTCAGTGCAATGTGCAAGGCTGCGGTACCATTCATGACCGCCACCGCACGCGGGGCACCTGTATATTCTGCCATCTCACGTTCAAAGCTGTCCACGTAGCTGCCAACGCTCGATACGAAGGTGGAGTCTATGGTATCCATCACCAGTTCACGTTCGCGACCAGCAAAGCGCGGAGCATGCAACGGAATGAACTGGTCGGTGCCATATTGTTCGCGAACGAACTGTATCAGTTTATCAAACATACAGCGTCACACGTTATAAATACTGGTTTTGAATTTGGCCAGGTTGGCAGGGACGGTGAACCAGTCGATCGTGGCCGCCAAGCCATCTCGAAGATTGTAGCTAGGCTCAAATCCGGTCAACTCACGGATCTTGCTGTTGTCACACCACAAACGGTGAACTTCGGACTTATCAGGCCGGCGTCTTTGCTCTTCGGTAACAAATTCTACGTCGCTGTTCATCAATTCCCGGATCAGGTTAAAAGTATCCCCGACGGAAATCTCGAAATTTGAACCAATATTGACAGTTTCACCGACTGTCTTGTCGCAATTTGCCAAGGCGAGGAAGCCCCTGCACGTATCAATAACATAATTGAAATCACGGGTGGGCGACACATCGCCAAGCTTGATCTGCTTCATCCCGCTCGCGATTTGCCCGATGATGGTTGGAATAACTGCGCGGGCAGACTGGCGCGGCCCAAAGGTATTAAACGGCCGCGCTATCGTCAGCGGAAGACCGAAGGTATTGTAAAAACTCATTGCCATGGCGTCGGCACCAATTTTAGACGCACTGTAAGGTGATTGTGGCTGTAGCGGGTGCTTTTCATCTATTGGCACGTAGCAAGCAGTGCCGTAGACTTCGCTCGTGGAGGTGTGAATTATTCGACCGACGCCGTTCTCAAGAGCAGCTTGGCAAATATTAAGTGTCCCGCCGATATTTGTGTCGACATAACTTCCAGGCGCAACATAGGAATATGGTATTGCTATAAGAGCTGCTAAGTGAAAAATAACATCAACATCTTTAGTGATATTTTTACAATAATGGGGGTCCCGAACATCGCCATTCAGGACTTCGATATCTTTCAAGCAATTAATATCTTCCAACCAACCCCAGTTGTTAAAAGAATTATATTGCGATAAAGCCTTGACGTTGTATCCCTGCTGACACAGCATTTCTGTAAGATGCGATCCGATGAATCCATCAGCTCCAGTGATCAAAATATTTTTATTCATTTTTGTTCGCTTCTCTGAAGTTTCAGAATTTAAAGGATGAGATCAGGACTTGCCCGGAATGTGTCTTTTAACTTGCCCATCAGCATAACTTTCCGCCGGGATATCCGATTTTTCCAATTCCATTTGCAGTGCCTCGATTTCCAGCTTCAGCGCTTCATACTCCTCTATGTGACGCTGCAAAAAGCGATGGGTGCTAGCCGCCTTCTCGGCGAACCCACGAGGCGTTAAAACATAAAGGTATCGCCATTTCGTTTTCGACGCCCTGAAGTTTTCGACTTTCACCAAGCCTCTGTCGACAAGCGCATTAATGCTATAATTAACGCTGCCGACACTCGTTCCGATTTGCTCGGCCAACTCACGTTGGGTGATTTGGGGATTCGCCTCAATGGCGCGCATAACCCTAAATCGAACCGTGTCAGCACGCGTGATTTCCGTATCTGACATAACATTAAAAACCATGCTAGCCGTTAAGCTTGGTGAGAACAAGGATTGTTCAGATTTGAACATGGTTGCCTTTAGCACGGTTTTAGGAAAGAAGAAGCCCAAAATACATAGGCCGCATTCACAGCACAGGTCGGTAACTGGCCGGCGAGCAGCTAAGGGTTTCTAGCCGCTATCACTATGGCGGCTGGTGCGAGCGAGACGGTCCAATGAATAAGCAGTCCTTTCGGCCACCCGAACCTGTCCTGCAAATGATGGTGGAGATGGTCCCGGTCTGCTGACATCGGTGAACGTCCCTGCCGAAGCCGTGTATATGTCAGTCTGAAAGAGTCACAAACGGGCACCGCAAACAAAAGTACCATTTCATCAGCGGAAATTGCCCGGAGCATGTGGGAGCCTGGCGTATTGTATACCATGATTGCAAGCAGGCCCAGCGCAGTTGCAATCGCATAAGCTCCTCCATCCCCGAGAAAGAGCGAGCCTTTCAAGTTAAACACAAACAAAACGGACAAAACGCAGGCGAGGAGCACTATCAAAGGCAATAACGGCTCCGCGGCGCGTGCTGATAATATTGCTAGCCAACCGAGCGAAAGGCCAAGGACCAAGCCATTTTTCCCGTCAGCCATATTGATCGCGTTCAGCAAACCGACGCAACAAATAACGGTAAATATGACCGCCAGCCACCAAGTCCCCAAACCAAGGCTCAGCTTTGGGAAAGCAAAATCCAGTACCCTGACATTGAAAGTGGGGTCGGCCAATGCCGCAACAGCAAATACCAAAAACGACGTGAGCAAACGAAGCCGTGGAGACAGAGAGTGTCGGTCGTCGGCCAAACCGACTATCGCCATCGCGGCAACACAGATCACCCAGATGAGCAAGGAGGAGAGCCATCTGTCGGAGGCCATCAACAAAATGCAGAAAATCGCTGCTGGAACAAAAACTGCTAACAGCGCAATGCCTCCCACTAATGGCGTGGCAGCTTTATGTTGCTTCCGTCCTGAGGGGACATCCATCAAGTCCAAAGAACTGCACAGACGTTTGGAGTGAAGGCAAATCACAAATGTTGCAATGATACTAGCAAGCACCGCCGCGAGGTATTCAACTTCGAACATGAATGAACTTCTACAGATTCTGCACAGGTATCTTATGCGGTTGGTTTGCCGATAATCGCTCAATAGACGGACGTCTACAACTCATTGAAACGGGTCTACTGGACGATTGAACCGCAAACAGCGGTTAAACTAAACCATCGAAAGCGCAAAATGGTAAATGGCGCGTAACCAGCACAATACATCTAAAATTAACCCACGATAGCCATCACTTTCTAACTGCGCATGAGAGTATTTTGTTGCCCACGCGCGAACTAGGGTCAATTATATCGGAGGAAATATGTCACCGGATGCTGCGCTAGTGGTTTTTACCTCTCTTGGCTTTGCATCGACGTTTTTGGCGTTAGTCATCGGGATTACAGGCCATGAGCCCTCCGATCTTGTCGCAGGCATCGCCAACATGACACCGACCGCCCGTCGTCAGGCGCAGTTTGAGCAGCTGGATCATATGACACGCGTTGCCGATGAGGCCATCGAAGCGCGTCGTCTTGGTAAGCGGGCAGCGTTTCCGCAGGACCGTTTCTGAATATTCTCATTCGCGCCGACAATCTCTGGTCCCGCGCGTTTAGCGGCCGTGCCACGCCCCCGGTACGGCCGCTTTTTTAGCTGAAATCTTACTGTTCTTGGCCCCGCTCGCGGCGATTACCACCCTGTCTGGATGCGGGACGCTCTGGGCGAGGGGGAGTATCCGCACGAGGTGCAGGCGGGGCTGACTGCGCTGCCACCGGTGCGACCTGGGGTGGAGGCTGCCGGTAACCACGGCCCTCGCCACCACCGCGCACACGCTCGCCACGACTGCCTTGGCGCATGCTTGATTGTGGCGACTGCGGAACCGGTACCGCATTTGCACTATCATTACCGCGCCGGTTAGGACGACCATAGCCTTCACCACGCTGACCGCCACGGCCTGGGCGTTGTACTATTTCTGGGTTAGGTGCAGGAACTGCATCAGCACCACGGCCTTCACCGCCGCGCCATTGATCGTTACGGCCCCGTCGCCCGTCGCCACGTCCGCGCCGGTTATCATCGCCATCACGTACGCGACCGCCATTGCGTTCGGGCCAGCCTATCGCGCCCGGCGCGGCATTGTCGGTGTAGCCGCTTCCCCGGCGTCCTTGATGGCGTCCGCCATCTTGATGCCGCCCGCGATTTTCGCGATACCAATTGTGTCGTTGCTCGCCCCAATAGCGCCGATGGCTATCGCGCATGGGGTATCGACGACCAACATTGTCAAAGAGGTAAAAGCCGTAACCTGGGTACCAGTAGTTATCATACCAGCCGCCCCCATAGCCGATGTTATAGAAGCCATTGCCATAATCACACTGATAGTAGCTGTCATATCCGCCATAGGGATCGCAGTTATAAGCATCGTCATAATAGCCGTCACTGGCATAGCCCAGACCCATATCGTACACACAGCCCGATGTGCCGAGGCCTGCCGTTGCCAAAGCTGCTATTTTAAGAAAGCCCTTACGCCCAAAAATCTTCATATCCTGCACCCCTTTTTTGCGAAGCCGCCCCTCGCCCACATTTGGTCGAATCAGGGGCACGCTTTACGTGCCTTCGTGATTATGGTGCACCAGTTGAATTGTAAGTGAATGCAGTTGTTTGGTGCCGTTCAGAATCGGGACAGCGACGCGGGCCTTGCGCGTTACTGACATAAATGGCAGTAAGAGTTTAACCGTGCAATTAAACAGGATATATGATCATGGCCCTTGCCCATAGCGAAGCTGCCAACCCGCACTGGGTGCCACGCAAGAAGATCGGCGATTTGTCGCATATCCCGGGCGAGAATGGCCCGCCGATTATCGGCACCACATTCCGTGTCCTTCGCGACCCGCCCGCTTATGGCGCGCACATGGTCAAGACCTATGGCAAGGTTTTCCGTACCAACGCCTTTGGCAATCCGACGATTTCGCTGGTCGGCGCCGAAGCCAACGAGCTGATGCTTTTTGACCGCGACAAGCTGTTTTCCAACGAGCAAGGCTGGGGGCCTGTGCTCAATCTATTGTTCCCGCGCGGTCTGATGCTGCTCGATTTCGACCATCACCGCATGGACCGCCGTGCGCTTGGGATCGCCTTCAAGCCTGAACCGATGCGGGCATATACACAGGACATGAACCGCATTTTTGCCGAACAGCTCAAAAACTGGCGCGGCGACATGCTGTTCTATCCGGCGATCAAGCAGCTCACTTTGGATGTCGCCGCCAGCAGCTTTCTCGGCATTCCGCTGGGGCCCGAAGCCGACAAAATCAACAAGGCCTTTGTCGATATGGTGCAGGCATCGGTCGCCCCGATCCGAGCGCCTATTCCCTTCACGTCGATGGGCCGCGGCGTTGCCGGGCGCAAATATCTGATCGACTATTTTGGCCCGCAGATCGAGGAGCGCCGCCGAAACGAAAATCGTCAGGATATGTTCAGCCAGTTCTGCCGCTCGAAGCGCGAGGACGGCGAATATATGTCCGATGGCGAACTCATCGACCATATGAACTTCCTGATGATGGCGGCGCACGACACCATCACCTCGTCCGTCACCTCGATGATCTGGTATCTGGCGAAGCATCCTGAATGGCAGGAAAAATTGCGCGCCGAGTGCCTGTCGATCGCGCCCGCTGGGTCGGACATCGCCTTTGCCGATTTGGACAAGTTCGAGCTCACTGAATATGCGTTCAAGGAAGCGCTACGGATGATTTCACCCGTCCCCTCGATCCCGCGCCGCGCGCTCAAGGATTTCGAGTTCATGGGCTATCACATCCCCAAGGGCACCGCGGTCAGCATCAGCCCGGCCTACGTCCATATGATGCCCGAATATTGGGACAATCCCGAAACCTTCGACCCGATGCGCTTCACGCCTGACAAAGTGAAGGCCCGCCATAAATATGCGTGGGTCCCCTTCGGCGGCGGCGCGCATATGTGCCTTGGCCTGCACTTTGCCTATATGCAGATGAAGCTGTTCATGCACCATCTGCTTACCAGCGTGCGGGTCGAGATTGCCGATGGCTACGCGCCCGAATGGCAGCCTTGGCCAATACCGAAGCCCAAAGACGGGCTGAAAGTGCGGTTTACGCCGCTGTAGGCGCCAGCCACAAGCTGCCTTGCAAGCACGGCGCGACACACTAAAGGTCGCAGCCGTCGCATGGCTTACGCAGAACAAACAGATTGGGAGGCCGGCGAGTTTCGGCGGCGGGGTTTCGGCCTTGCCATTGCCTTGTTGCTCGAGGCGTTGTTCATCATCGCGATATTGTCGTTGAGCATGCGCTCGGGAGGGCCGGACGCGGGGAAACGTGGCCTCAGCACTTTTTCGCTCAATGCCGAGTCCGATTCCAAGGCGGCGGACAAGAGCGAGACCCAAACCCCGGTGACCAAGGAACAACAGCGCAATTTGAATCCACCAATCCCCAAGCCATTGTTGCCGCCGGTAAACCCGGTCAAAGCCCCGCCGCCCAGCCCCGACTTCATCAAGGTCAGTAAGTCTGAATTCGATGCAATGGACCTGTCAAAACTCCCCGCCAGTGGCAGCACGGGCGTGGGCGAAGCCAAGGGCAACGGTCAGGGCAGCAAGGGCATGATGGGTCCGGGCCTCGGCCCCGGCGGCGCGCAGCTCTATCCGGTGGCATGGCTGCGCGAGCCTTATGACAGCGAACTCCGCCCCTATCTCGCCGCCGTGAAACGGATACCACCGGGAGCATCGGCTGATATCGCCTGCCGCATGGCCGAACATAACCGCGTTGAGAACTGCCAGATTATCGGCGAAAATCCGCGCGGCACGGGTCTCGCCAAAGCCCTACGCCTCGCCGCATGGCAGTTTCTAGTCAAGCCGCCGCGCATCGACAACAAGCCGCAGCTTGGCGTTTGGGTGCGCATACATTTCGATTTCGGCGTGAAGGAAGTTGAGGAGGCTGTGGTTCCAGTGGAGTGAATCTCACAGCTTCTACACTTCCTCCCCACTCAACATTCCGGACAGCGGACTAAACTATTTTCTTGAAGCAATCCAAGCATCAACCTGCTCTTCAAGCACATCCAACGGGACCGGCCCAGATTTCAATACCGTGTCGTGGAAACCGCGCACGTCGAATTTAGTCCGAAGCGCCTTTTGCGCCTTATCGCGCAGCTCGCTGATCTTCAGACGGCCGACCATATAAGCCGTCGCCTGACCGGGGTAGATGATATAGCGCTCGATTGCCTTAACGATGCCACCGGGTGCATCGGCGCTGTTGTCCTCGACATATTTGATCGCCTGTTCACGGGTCCAGCGTTTGTGGTGGAGGCCACTGTCGACGACCAAACGGATCGCGCGGTGCAGTTCCAGCTGCAACCGGCCGAAATCACGCGCGGGGTCGGTGTAAAGGCCCATGTCCTTGGCAAGCTTCTCCGAATAGAGACCCCAACCTTCGGAATAAGCGGTTACGCCGCCGAATTTGCGGAATGCGGGGACGTCCTTGAGCTCGGTCTGGATCGCCAGTTGCAGATGGTGGCCGGGGACGCCTTCATGGTAGAACAAGGCCTCGACCTCTGTTAGCGGCATGTCGGCCATTTTGTAGAGATTGGCGTAATAAGTGCCGGGGCGTGAGCCATCGGGGGCGGGGCGCTGATAGAAGGCCTTGCCCGCCGATTTCTCGCGGAAGGCTTCGACGCGTTTGACCACCAAGGGCGCTTTCGGGAGTGTGCCGAACCATTGCGGCAGCAGCGGGGTGATCGCATCCTGCGCTTTTTGGGTTTCGGCTAAGTACAAGGCGGCGCCTGCATCGCCCTCGGGCGCATAGAATTTAGGGGTGGTGCGCATATAATTGAAATAGGCTTTAAGGTCGCCCTTCACCCCCATCTTCTTCTGAACGGCCTGCATTTCCTTATGGATTCGCGCGACCTGCGAGAGGCCCAGTTC
This sequence comes from Sphingorhabdus sp., assembly GCA_041753095.1. Classification (GTDB taxonomy): domain Bacteria; phylum Pseudomonadota; class Alphaproteobacteria; order Sphingomonadales; family Sphingomonadaceae; genus Sphingorhabdus_B. The sequence goes on from JBGSVG010000130.1 coordinate 46,767, forward strand.
ATGGATCTGGTCAGGCGTCATGTTGGTGGTGGTGTAATTCGAAAGCCGCTCGGCATAATAGCCGGCGCCATCGGGGAACCGCCAGATACCGTCGTCGGTTCCCGCGACTTTTTCCTGTGCGGTCATTTCGGCAATCAGCGCTTCATAGGCGGGTTTGACCGAAGCGGTCAGCGCCTGTGCGGCATCAGCAATCAGCAGGTCCTTTTCGGTCTGGCTGATCGCGAGCTTGGCGACCTTGGCCTTGAAGTCGGCGAACAATGGTGCGTCCGGCCCGTTATCAAACGGCGCGCCAGTAATGACGTTGCGCGAATCCGCAATCACATAAGGATAGACCCATTTCGGCGGCGCGATGCCTTTTGCGGCGCGCGTCTTTGCCTGCCCCACGGCTTCGGTCAATGCAGGACCAATACCATAGAGGCGGTTTACATAAGCACGTGCGTCCGATTTGGTGTCGACACGGTGGATGTTGATGAGGAAAGCGGGAATCTGGCTCTGCGCGCCGTTCATCTGGTCGAAGACATAGCCATAGTCGTTATATTTGTAAGCGCCTTCGCTGCGCGCTGCGCGCTTTTCGAACAGGCGGTAGGAGAGTTGATTTTCCGGTGATAGTTTGGCCGGATCGAAACGCGCCTTCATTTCCTTCAACGCCGAGCGTTCAGCATCCATGTTGCGTGCCTCGGCTTCGTCGGAACCATCGTCCCACTTGCCATAATCGCTGTCCTTGATGCCGCGATAGGATTTGGAAAGCGGTGAGCGCGCCAGTTGCTCGGCATCATATTCCTCGAAGAAGTCCATGATCGCGGCGTTCTGGTCAGTCTCGGTCGCGGCGGCAGCAACGGTGGTTTGCGCAAAGGTGGATGCGCTGATGCTGGCAAGTGCAATCGCAAGGGCAGAAATCGTGGCTTTCAGACGCATTGGGTATCCTCCGGAATTTTCTATGCCAGAGGTGTAACAGTGATAGCCCAGAGGTGAAGACACAATCTTGCGCCTTGTCGAAACAAAGCCAGCCTTAGTCGAACGGGGCCTAGCCGCTATTGCGGAGCGCAGTCGCGATTGCGTTAATCGTCAGCTGGATGCCTTCGCCGATACGTTCGTCGGCCTCGCCCGCGCGGTGGCGTTTCATCAGTTCGATTTGAAGCAGGTTGAGCGGCTCGATATAGGGCAGACGCAGGCGGATCGAGTTGTTGAGCGCGGGGTGCGCTTCGAGCAGGTGGTTTTGGCCGGTTGCGTCCAAAAGACTGTCGCGTGAGGCCTGCCAGCCGTCTTTAATTCGCCCGAACAGGTTGTCTGCCAGCGCGCGATCCTCGACCAGATCGGCATAATGCGCGGCAATGCCCATGTCCGATTTCGCCAGCACCATTTCCATATTGGCAAGGATGGTCTGGAAGTAAGACCATTCGCCAGCCATCGCTTTGAGCAGACCCTTGTCGGCAAACCCGGCAAGCGCCTGCCCTGTGCCATACCAGCCGGGGAGCATAACTCGCGCCTGCGCCCAGCTGAACACCCACGGAATCGCGCGCAGGTCTTCGATGGCGTCGGAAGCGGTGCGGCTTGAGGGACGCGAGCCGATTTTTAGGGTGGCGATCTCGTTGATCGGGGTCATCTGACGGAAGAAGGTGCGGAAGCCATCGGTGTCGTAAACGAGCCCACGATAATGTTTGAACGCGCTCGCCGACAACTCTGCCATCGCCGTCTTGAAGCGCGCAACGTCCGCCTCAGCAATCGGGTCGCTCGATAATGTCGCGAGCATCGTCGCCGAAGCCATGGTCTCCAGCGAGGTCACCGCATTGTCGACCGTGCCATATTTTGCGGCGATTACCTCGCCTTGTTCGGTGATCCTTATGCGTCCCTGAACCGTCCCCTGCGGTTGTGCGAGGATGGCACCGAACGCCGAGCCACCACCGCGCCCGACCGCGCCGCCGCGGCCGTGGAAGAGCTGCATGGCAACGCCTGCTTGGGCGAACACCGGCGCGAGTGCACTTGAGGCTTCGTACAGCTCCCAAGTCGAGGTCAGATAGCCGCCGTCCTTGTTCGAATCGGAATAGCCGATCATCACTTCCTGATGCCCGCGTGCCTGCGCCAGCGCGCGCATCTGCGGAATGGCGAAAAAGGCGCGCATCGTGTCGGGTGCAGCCTGCAAATCGGCGATGGTTTCAAACAGCGGCACCGACATGACCGTCGCGCTTGGTGTGCCGTCTTCGGTAACGCGGTAAAGGCCGGCCTGTTTGAGCAGCACATAGACCTCAAGCATGTCGGAGACGCTTTCGGTCTTGCTGATATTATACGTCTTGATTGCGGCGCGTCCGAAATCAGCTTGTGCCTTGGCTGCGGCGCGGATTATTGCGAGTTCCTTTCCGGTCTCTTCGCTGTAACTGGTCCATTCGCCTGCGAGCGGGCGGTTGTGCGAGAGTTCAGCGATAAGCAACGCGACGCGGGCGTCCTCATCCAGCGCAGCGTAATCGGGCGCGACCCCGGCGGTCTTGAACAACTCGGCAATCACCCGATCGTGGACATCGCTGTTCTGGCGCAGGTCGAGCGTTGCCAAGTGAAAGCCGAAAATCTCGACGCCGCGAATCAGGCGACCCAAAGCCCCGCCGGTCGACAGCGCGCCATCGCCGTCGCTGGCAAGTCCCGCAGCAACAGTGACAAGGTCGGCGCGGAGTTCATCGGGCCCCGCATAAGGTTCGCCTGCCAACCCAGAGGGACGCGGCGGTTGGTCACCGATCAGCTTGATATGTGTGGCCGCAAGCCGCGCGTAAATGCCAGACATCGCACGGCGGTATGGTTCGTCGGCACGGCTGGGGGCGGTGTCGCCGCTCTTCTCTGCGAGTGCGAGCACGGCGTCGGGCGTGTCGCTCATTCCGCTCGAAATCGAAATCTCGGCGCCGAGCTTGTGGATGCTTTCCAGATAATGCCGGATCGCGGTACCGCCATCGCGGCTGATGGCAAATCGTAACGTCTCGGCATCGACGAACGGGTTGCCGTCGCGGTCGCCACCGATCCAGGTGCCGAGCCGGACGAACCCCGGCGGCCTTGACCCCAGCGCCTTTTCCCACCGAGCATACAGCTTGGGCAGCGCAGTCAGGAACACTTCGTGCATGTAAGCGCGCGCGTTTTCGATCTCATCGGCAACGAACAGTTTTTCACGCCGCAGCGGACGCGTTTGCCACAGCAAGGCAATCTGCCGGTAGATCGCGGCATCGATATCATCGCCATCGGTCGTAACGGTCTGCCCATCGTCGCGCAGCGCCATCAACGTTGCGATTCGATTCTTGTGGTCGATGATGCTCTTGCGACGAACCTCGGTCGGATGCGCGGTGAGTACGGGTACGATCAGGCTGTGCGATAGCATTTCCATTACCGCATCAGGGTTGACGCCCTCACCCTTCAACCGCTCGAAAGCCTCGGCCACGGTCGCGCCGTCCTCATGCGCCAAGCCCTGCCGATCCTCGGCCAGATTAGCGAGTAACGAAAACAGCATGAACCCGCGCACAAAGTTGAGCGTGTCGTCGAGCGAGAGCGCAACCAGCCCACGGTCACTGGTATGCGCTCCTTCGATCCCTCGAAACCGGTCAACGCTGGTCGAGCGGATATATTCGGTCTGCCGGAAGAGTTTGTCGCCCCCATAGGCCCTGATAACATCGCCGAGCATCTTGCCCAGAAAGCGGACATCTTGGTTTTGCGAAATGGGTATCAGCGGCTCGCCATTCATCGCAGCTTTTGTGCACCGCAACAGCAGCGTGCGCAAGCTTCACCGGCAAGGAATAGCTATTCCCCGATTAGCCGCGACAGACGGTTGATTTCGTCATTTTGCGCAGCGACGTCGTCAACGGCGGACTTTTGTGCGGTGGTCAAAAGAGCCACAAATGCCGAATCGAGCGCACCTGCATCTGAAATGAGCGAATCGAACTCGCGGACCACTGCCACCGAATCGGCTCGCTTCTTGTCGAGCCGGGACAGTTGTACATGCGCGTTGACCCAACTCTCGCTACCTGGCGAACTGCCTGCCGCGCTTGATGCAACGGACTGCACAGCCCCCAATCCATCGGCGAAAGCGGATTGGGCTATGCGATGCCGGGCCAAAAGTGCATCGACTTTTGCCGCGATCTCGGTCGGCAAGGAAACTGGTGTAGTTGGTACTGCCGCAGGCTCGGATATGGGCGCATTGGTTTCATAAGGGCGGCGCTCAAGCGACGGAAACTCGCCCTCGGTGGTACTGCATGCTGCAAGCATAGCGACAGGCGTGAGAAGGAGCACAGACTTGATAATCGACATGCCCCGTGTCTAAGCCTGCAACATCGCCCATGCAAGGGCCGCGCAATCGCCCAGAGAAGGCGGCAAAAGGCGTTGACAGGACGATTTCCTTGGACTAGCTGCGCCCATTCTTGCGTGACCTGCCGAGATTCGTCTTTCGGAGTTACGCGTTTGAGCAACCGCGCTTCACAAGAGCGCTAAGCTGTAGAAATGGATGA
>JBGSVG010000131.1:0-2040 GCA_041753095.1 Sphingorhabdus sp.
GGTCGAAGTACTCACCGAACTTGGCAAGGTGCGCAACCCGTTATATGCGGCAGCCAATATCCATGTCCGAAGCGATGCATCACCGCATGCGCGCACCGTCGAGAATATCCTGAAGGCAATCGCTCCATGACCGTAGTTACCGTCGATCTGGCCGAACAGCCTTATGAAATTCATGTCGCAGCGGGTCTTTTGAGCGACATTGCCGGCATACTGGCACCATATGCGCGCAATGGCCGGCTGCTGGTGGTGACCGATGCGAATGTGGCGAAGCAAGTTTGGCCGGATGTGCAGGCAGCGTTGGCAAGCGCAGCTGTCAGGACCGAGACATTTGCGTTGCGGGCGGGAGAAGCAGGCAAAAGCTGGGCAGAGCTTGAGAAACTGACCGACTGGCTGCTCAATCATCATGTCGAGCGTAGCGACCATATCATCGCCTTCGGTGGTGGGGTTGTTGGCGATATCACGGGGTTTGCGGCGCATGTCGTCAAGCGCGGCTGCTCTTTTATCCAAATACCCACAACATTGCTCGCTCAAGTCGACAGCAGCGTCGGAGGTAAAACCGCGATCAACAGTCGTTCGGGCAAAAATCTAGTGGGGGCGTTTCACCAGCCATCTTTGGTGGTTATCGATCCGGAGGTACTGACGACATTGCCGCAACGCCAGTTGGCAGCCGGGTTTGCCGAGGTTGTGAAATATGGGCTGATCGATGATGCGGGGTTCTTTGCTTGGTGCGAAACCAACCTTGACAGGTTTTTCAACGGAGATGCCACAGCACGCGAATATGCGATTGTCCATTCGGTACGCTCCAAAGCGCGGATCGTTGCGGCGGACGAGAAAGAGCTGACTGGTACAAGGGCCCTGCTCAATCTCGGTCATACTTTCGCGCATGCGCTTGAGGCCGATACCGGCTTTTCAGACAGGCTGTTCCATGGCGAGGCTGTTGCCGCAGGGATGGCACTCGCGTTTCGCTATTCGGTCAGGCGGGGGTTATGCCCGGCTGACGACGCCGCGCGCGTGGCCGCCTTGCTCAAGCGCGCTGGGTTGCCGACGACGCTGGCCGACGCAAATGTCACGGCGAATGGCGCGAAGCTCGTTGAATATATGTTGCACGATAAGAAAATGAGTGGAGGCACCCTTCCCTTCCTGCTTGCGCGTGGAATCGGTCAGACCTTCCTGAGCAAAGATGTCGTGCTAAACGATGTAGCGGCATTTCTCGACGCCGAAGCTTAATCCTGATCGAGCAGGAAGTCGTCTGAATCGTCAGTACCAAAACTATGATGCTGCCCGGCGTGCATATCGCCGCTTTGGAACTGCGCCTTAAGCCTCGCCTTGTCACGATGCCGGAACTCGCGGATGATTTTGGCGACATTTTCCTTGCTTGTACCCATGAATTTTAGTGCATCGACCGACATGCGGATCGAGGATTCGAATACTTCGCGCACAATATTAATTTCGCTGTCCTGCATCAGCTGCATCGCCTGTTGCCGGTCAAAGGCGCGGACAAACAGCTTGGTGGCAGGGAAGGTCTGGCGCACGGGCATCAGCGTTTCGGCATCGAGATCACGGTCATCGATGCAGAAGAATATCGCGCAAGCCTTGTCAGCGCCTGCGCGCTTCAGCAAATCGATCCGCGTTCCGTCACCATAAAAAACCTTGCGCCCAAATTCTCCACTCAGGTCGATGGTGCGTGGATTAATGTCGATCAGCGTCACCGAACGACCAGCGGCCTCCATGATTTGCGCCACTTGCTGGCCAAAACGGCCATGACCTACCACGATGACATTGGCCTGCGCGGCAAGCTCGGGGTCATCGAGTTGGACGTCGCTCGCCGATTTCCGCGCTGCAAGTCTGCCCGCAAAAATCATCAGGAACGGCGTCGAGGCCATCGACAACGTCACGACAGCGCCAAACAGGCTGGACGCTTCCGGCTCGATAAGCAAAGCCTGCTGAGCCGCAGCGAATAGCACGAAGCCGAATTCGCCGCCTTGGCTCAACAGCATGGCCATGATGATCGACGCCTTGCTGTTGAGGCCAAAAATGCGG
>JBGSVG010000132.1:0-3677 GCA_041753095.1 Sphingorhabdus sp.
CGCCGGTGGTGGCACAATATATGTTTGGGTCTGCCGACCCGGCAAGCGCTGCTTATGGCGAGGGCGGCAATTGGGTGGGCACGCTTTTTGCTATCTACAATGGCGTCGCGGCGTTGGCCGCTTTGTTTGTTTTGCCGACGTTGGCGAGGAAATTTGGCAAGGTACGAACGCATATGCTGTGCTTGCTTGCGGGCGCCGCAGGCTACGCCAGCTTCCTGTTTATTCGCGATCCCAATTTGCTGATTATCTCGGAGATCGGTGTAGGCATTGCGTGGGCGTCAATTCTGGCGATGCCCTACGCGATTCTGGCCTCAAGCCTGCCGCAGAGTAAGCTTGGCATTTACATGGGTCTCTTCAACGTGTTCATTGTGGTGCCGCAGTTGCTGGTTGCCACCGTGATGGGCAGTATTCTCAAGACGTTTTTCCCAACCGAACCAATCTGGACAATGGCGTTTGCCGCGGTTGTCATGGCACTCGCGGCACTGGCAATGTTGCGGGTTAAGGAAGCGTCAGACTGACGGCGTTTCCTGCGCCTTCATCTCACTTTCAAGCCGGCGGGAAACCGCTTCGGGTGAACCCGTATATTTCGCCAGTCGAGAGTAAATGATAGGAATGAGGACGAGCGTGATGAGCGTCGCCCAAGTCACACCGAATACCACGACAACGCCAATTGCAGACCGCGCCGCGCCACCTGCTCCCCCGGCAATGGCGAGAGGTATTGCGCCAAACACCGTTGCAATCGACGTCATCAGGATAGGACGCAGACGCCGAGCCGCGGCCTGCTGGATAGCGTCGATGATTTCCTGGCCTTCATCGCGCAACTGGTTGGCAAATTCGACGATAAGGATACCGTTCTTCGCCGCCAGGCCAACAAGCATCACCACGCCAATCTGGCTGTAAAGATTGAGGGTCATACCGGCCAGGGCTAGGCCGATTACCCCTCCGCCCACTGCCAGAGGCACGGTGGTAATAATAGTTACCGGATGAACGAAGCTTTCAAACTGCGCCGCAAGCACGAGATAGACCAGCAATATGGTCAGGACGAACACGATGACAATTGATCCGCCAGTTTCCTTGAAAGCCTGACTCTCTCCGCGATAGCCTACCGCGAGTATCTCGGGGGATGCTGCTGCTTGCGCTTCGAGGAACGCGAGCGCTTCACCCATCGTGTAGCCGGGGGCGAGGCCTCCGGACAGCGTCACGGCGCGCAGCTTGTTGTACCGCCCCAGATCGCGCGCGCCCGCCGTCTCGGTATATTTGACCAGATTGGCCAACGACACGAGCGAACCGTCGCGTGCGCGAACCTGAATAGCGGCCAGATTTTCCGGGGACGCGCGGTCCACCGCATCGGCCTGCACGATCACGCGATACTCTTCGCCGCGGTCGACATATGTCGACACCCGCCGCGAACCGAGCAGCGATTGAAGCGCCTGACTGACATCCGACACCGACACGCCAAGGTCGCCGGCCCGGGCCGTATCAACCTCGACCTCCATTTGCGGCTTGGTTTCCTTATAGTCGGAGTCCAGATTTACGATTCCGGGATTGTTGCTCGCCGCGGCCAATATGCGGTCGCGCGCGATGCTAAGCGATTCATAAGTCGAGCCTGCAATGACAAAATTCAACGGCTGACCCCGTCCACGTCCGAGCGACGAGCGCGCCGCTGCATTTCCGCGCACGGCGGGCAGGTTGGCAAGGATCTTGTTAACCTGCGCTACCACATCGTCGGTAGATTCTGTCCGCTCTTCCCAAGGTTTAAGGAAGACAATGAATGTACCGCTATTGAAATCGTCGCTTGCATTGAAGCCACCTGGGGTGCGCTGAATGATCGAACGAACAGTGCCCTTATCGAGCAACTCGAGCACTGGTTTCGATGCATCGAGCATATATTTATCCATCGCGGCATAGCCCGTGCCTTCGGGCGCGGAGATATTTGCGTTCAGGATTCCAACATCTTCGCTAGGTGCAAGTTCTGAATCAAGCAACGTGAAGCAAAAGGCTGCGATAACCAGAAACGCACCAACGCCCAGCAGGGCAAACAGCGGCTTGGTGATGACGCGCGCAACCAGATTGCTATAAGAATTTTCGAGCTTACCGAAACGTTCGTCAACCCAGCGCGCGAGCTTACCGCGCTCCTCATTCCGCAGCAATTTCGAACAAAGCATCGGGCAAAGACTGAGTGCGACAAAGCCGGAAAAGGCAATCGCGGCAATCATCGCACCGGCCAGTTCGCGGAACAACAGTCCGGTTTGCCCGGCCAGAAACATTACTGGCACGAAAACCGCGCAAACAACGATGGTTGTCGAGATAACCGCGAAGGCCACCTGCTTGGTGCCCTGCACCGCAGCGACCAATCGCGGCTCGCCTTTCTCTATTCGGTGATAGACATTTTCCAAAACAACAATCGCGTCATCGACCACGAGACCGATTGCGAGGACCATGGCAAGCAGCGTGAGCAGGTTGATCGAAAACCCAAGCACCCAAAGCACGGCAAATGTCGCGAGCAAACAAATCGGCACAGTAATCGCCGGAATGATCGTCGCTCGCCAGCTGCCCAAAAATAGGAATATGACAAGCACCACCAAAATAGCGGCTTCGGCGAGCGTTACCCAAACGCCGTCAATGGCCTTGCTGATGAACAGCGAATCATCAGAGCCAACGGTCATCGTCATGCCGTCGGGCAGCGTTGGCTTGATATCTTCAGCAAGTTTCTTGGCGTTTTCGGCAACAGCCAAGGTATTGGCGCCCGACTGCCGAACGATGCCCATGCCAAGCGCCGAATTTCCATTCAGGCGAAATGCGGCGTAAGGATTCTCCGGGCCGGTTTCGACCCGCGCGACGTCACCGAGGTGCACCAGATATCCATCGGACCCGCGTGAGACCACCAACTCGCGGAACTGCTTTTCATCGGCGAAAGCACGGGTGACTCGCAACGTGATATTCTGATCGGCCGATTCCAAACGACCCGCGGGTAACTCAACATTCTGGCTGCGTAGCGCATTTTCAATGTCCGCCGGTGTCAGGCCGAGTGCTGCCAAACGGTCCGGTTGCAGCCAAATGCGCATCGACGGACGTGCTTCGCCGCCGATAAATACGCGAGCAACGCCATCGAGAGCGGAAAAGCGGTCGACCAGATTGCGGTCGACATAATCGCTCAATTCCAGACGCGACCAGCCCGGTTTGGATATGACGAGGAAAAGGATAGGCGATGAATCGGCGTCGACCTTGCGCACTTCAGGCGCGAGAACCTCTTCGGGCAGATCGTCGATTGCGCCGCCGACGCGGTCCCGCACATCATTGGCCGCGCTGTCAACGGTCCGCCCGGGTGCGAATTCGATTGTGATTGATGATTGTCCGTCGCGCGAACGCGATGTCAGCGTCTGGATGCCCTCGATACCCGCCAGCGCGTTCTCCAGTACTTGAGTCACCCGCGATTCGACCACCGCTGCGGCAGCGCCGGTATAGTTGGTGTCGACCGAAACGATGGGAGGCTCGGTATCGGGATATTCGCGAACAGGCAGATTAAGATAGCCGACAATACCCACAAGTATCATCAATATGGCGAGGACCGCCGCAAATACCGGTCTGCGGACAGAGATATCGGAAATGCTCATCTCAAATCGACATCAGCGAGTTTTGGCCGTGCCAGCGCTACCTTGCGCTTTTCCGGTGCGAAC
>JBGSVG010000133.1:0-4891 GCA_041753095.1 Sphingorhabdus sp.
ATAAGCGATCGACAGCCTGTCAATGGTAACGGTCCACGGCCGCGCGAACAGCATGACATGCGGGGCGAATATCAGATTATATCTTTTGCTCTGGTAAAATTGCTCAAGCACCTGCGCGCCAAACCGAAACCAGCTCGACAAATGCGGAGAAGGATGCGGGTTGTAAAGGACCGTCTTGCGATCGGGATCGGCGAACAACGGCTTATGGTCGGGTGAGACTATGTCGAACTTTGCATATCCGGTTATCCGGATTTTCTCAGATGGAACGCGCGCATCGCTGATAAGGCGGTCGCGTATTTTCTCGCCCGAAACCAGAATAAGATCGAATTCGGCGCTTTCCGGATTGAAACCGATGGCCCGGTCACCGGCCCCATGACGGGTATGAATGAATTTCAGATGCTCAAGCCCATAGCGGGTTTTGAGTATCAGGCTTGATTTTTCCGATACCACCAATGCGTCGAAAGCCCGGAAAAAATCCAGATTGTCACGGTATACCAACAGCTTTCTTGCTGGAATAATTCCATCAAGGGCACCCACCAGTGCCTTCGAAAGTGCAGATTTGGTCTGCAAATGAACAATATCCGCACCGACTAGATCTGCGCCGCCCAGCCTGCGGATTTCGGTATCCAGCATCGGGCTTGTAACAGCTAGTGTGATCTGCGCCGCGCGGGTCCTGATGAGTTCCAGCGCAATTGGCAGACTGTGCGCAATCTGATGCGTCTGGTCGTGATTGAACAGGAAACAGATTTTTTGCACGTTCGTTACTGTCCGGCTTCGGTCATCGCTGAAAATGTAAGCACCTGCCATTTCTTCCGACTGGCGAGCTGCTTCATTTTGTTAGACGGATTGACCAGATAGGGCTTGTCGGCCCAGTCGAGCAACGGCGCGTCGCTGTGATGGTCGGAATATACGGATATATTACAATCGGTCCGCGCCAATTTTTGATCGCTTAGCCAAGCCGATACCATTTTCAGCTTCTCCTCCCCGTAACAATTCTCGCCGTCGATTTGATTGCTTATCGTGCCATCCCGGTTTGCGATATGGCGGGTTGCAACGACATGGTCAAAACCCAGATGCTTTCCGATCTCCCCTGCATAAAATGCAGGGGCGGCGGTAGCGATGACGAGATGCCTGCCTTGTGCCCGGTCGTTGGCTATAGATTGCACAGCCCCCGGCTGGAGGTCGTGGACCACAACTTCATCGATAAATTTCCTTGCCATGTTTTCCAAAGCGTCTGCGAACAATTTCCGCCCCATGAACATCGCGATTCCAAACTGCTTTAGCGGTTTGCGGCCATATAGACCGATGCGATACCCGACCAATGCCCCAATCCAGACTGGCAGCGCCAATAGGCGAAGAGGGGAACGCCGCTGCGCATAAAACAGAAGAAATCGCGTGAATGTCGGCCGACGGGTTATGGTCTTGTCGAGATCATATATTGCAATATTCATTTTGCGCAGCCAAGTCCCACCACGGGCCGCGCTAGATTGTCTGCGTTTGGCCTCCTGAATGGCATCTAGGAGAAGCGACGTGTCAGCGCAATGGACCTGCCTGATCCTCGCCGGACAACGGCCCGGCACTGACCGGCTGGCAGACCATTTCGGGCTTCGCTGGAAAGCGTTGGTACCGGTAGGTGGTGAGCCGATGCTAACCAGAGTCGTGAGAACGCTTCACAGTTCTCGCCATATCGGCCAAATTGTCGTTCTTACTCAAGATATAGACGCCGTTAAATTAGCGGTGGAAGCCGGCGGTGGCGCGGCACTTGTGCAAAGCGGGAACAGCATTTCGCTGAGTATCAAGGCGCAGCTGGAGGCAATGAGCTTTGCTTGGCCGGTGCTTGTAACTACGGCCGACCATCCGTTGCTGACCGCCGACATGCTCGATGAATTTTTGAGTAGCGCCAGCGGCGATGTCGCTTTGGCAATGGTCGAGCGGCAGGTGATGCTTGAACAGTTTCCCGATGCCAAGCGCACCTGGCTGCGCTTTTGGGATGGCGCTTATTCAGGAGCCAATCTTTTTGCTTTGATGTCGGCAAAGTCGCTGGTCGCGCTCGATCTGTGGGCCGAAGCCGAGCAGGATCGCAAAAAGGCGTGGAAATTGTTCCTGCACTTTGGGCCTTGGCTCGCATTACGCGCAATCACACGAACGATTAGCCTACCGAAAGCGTTGGGGAGAGCAGGCCGTCGGCTAGGTTTTGAAGCGACTTTGGTGTCGATGTCCGATCCTGTGGCTGCGATCGATGTCGATAAAGTCGCCGATCATATTCTGGCCGAGCAAATTTTATCGCAGCGGACGTAATTAGCGGCCCATCTTCTTCTGTCGCCGCCGTTGCACCGACGAACCAATGCCCATCGCTTCACGATATTTGGCGACCGTGCGCCGGGCGATGTCAAAGCCCTTTGCGTTGAGCAAATCGACCAAAGTGTCGTCGGACAATATTTTGGCGCCCTCGGCATCAATCAACGTCTTGATATGACTCTTCACGGCTTCGGCTGACGCGCCGTCCCCGTCTGCCGATTGCACGCCTGAGGAGAAGAAATATTTGAGGTCGAACAGCCCCCGGTCGCAATGCAGATATTTGTTGCTGGTAACCCGGCTGACCGTGGACTCATGCATCTCGATGGCGTCGGCCACCTGACGCAATGTCAGCGGACGCAGATGCGCGACGCCGCCGCGGAAGAAACCATCCTGCTGCTTCACAATTTCGGTCGCGACCTTGACGATGGTGCGCTGCCTTTGGTCCATCGCCTTAATCAGCCAATTGGCATCGGCCATGCACTCGCCTAGCCATGCCTTTGTCGCCTTGTCCTGTCCAAGTTCGGCAACATAAGTGCGATTGATAAGGAGGCGCGGCAGATTGGCGCTGTTGAGCTCAATCGCCCATCCAGCGCCGCGCGCGGTGATAAAGATATCGGGGGTTACCGCGACGCTATCTTCGCGCTCGAACCGGCAGCCGGGCTTGGGATCATAACCACGCAGCTCCATCAGCATGTCGCGCAGATCCTCGTCATCGACGCGGCACATGCGTTTCAATTGGTCGAACGCGCCTTTGGCGACCAAATCGAGATTGTCGATTAGCTTGGCCATGCACGGATCGTAGCGGTCGGCTTCCTTCGCTTGCAACGCCAAGCATTCGGACAGGTTGCGCGCGCCAACGCCGGTCGGGTCGAAGCGCTGCACGTCGGTCAGTGCGCCCTCCATATCGGCCATCGATACGCCAAGCCGGTGCGCCATCGCGAGCAGATCCTCGCCCAGATAGCCGGTCGGTTCGATCTGCTCGATAATCTGCTGCGCCAGAAACAGTCCGCGCCCCGACAGGCTCGTTCCGGCCTGAGTCATTAAATGGTCGCGTAATGATATGTCGCGCGCGGCAAAGCTGTCGAAATCGGGGCCGTCGCCATCGAAACCCGATGCCATTCCGCCACCGGAAAGCCCCAGCATCCCGTCCGCGCCGCCAACGCTGTCCGACACGCCGTCATGGTGGAATGTCTCTGCGCTGAAATCGACGTCGAGCGCTTCGGAGGCAGCATTATCGTTGCCACTTAACACCTCATCGCTTCCCCGGTCGCCGCTTTGCGTGCTGGGCAGTGCCTCGAAATCCTCGGGCGGAGTTTCAACGGGACCGTCGCTACCGCCGGTTTCGAGTACGGGGTTGCGTTCGACCTCTTCAGCAATGAACGCCTCGATTTCCATCGACGACAATGCCAGCAACTTGATCGCCTGCTGCAATTGCGGCGTCATGACCAGTGACTGGCTTTGGCGTAGATCTAGACGGGGGGCGAGGGCCATAAGGTTCAGCTAATCCCGCTTAATACTCCATCACATTTCAAAGCTTTCGCCCAGATACAGCCGGCGTACATTGGGGTCGGCGACGAGCGCCTCGGGTGACCCGGCAAACAGCACCTGACCGCCATAGATGATGCAGGCACGGTCGACGATATCGAGCGTCTCGCGGACATTATGGTCGGTAATCAGCACGCCGATGCCGCGCGTTTTCAGTTCTTTGACTAGATCGCGAATGTCCGAAATCGAAATCGGATCGATCCCTGCAAACGGCTCATCCAGCAACATGATCGAAGGGTTGGCCGCCAGCGCCCTGGCGATTTCGCACCGCCGCCTTTCACCGCCCGACAGCGCCATTGCAGGGGCACTCCGCAGCCGCCCAAGCCCGAACTCGTCGAGCAATTTTTCCAGTCGCGTTGCACGCGAATCGGCGTCGGGTTCCGACATTTCCAGAACCGCGCTGATATTCTGCTCGACCGTCATGCCGCGAAAAATCGACGTTTCCTGCGGCAGATATCCAAGTCCGAGGAGCGCGCGGCGATACATAGGCAGGCCAGTAATGTCCGCACCGTCCAGCGTGATGCGGCCGCTATCGGGTTTCACCAGACCCATGATTGAATAGAAACAGGTTGTCTTCCCAGCGCCATTTGGTCCGAGCAGGCCGACCACCTCACCCTTTGCCACCGACAAGGACACGTCGGTCAGCACCGCCCGCTTGTCATAGCTTTTCGCGATGGACACGACGCCGAGCCCTGATTGCAGGCCATCCTGAGTCATTGCGTCTGCCACCGGGCGTTCTGCTGTCATGCTGTCCATATCATCTGCCCGTAAAATGCCGTGCTTACCGCGCTACAGCTAATGAATGCTTGAGCGATATGCAATTGGCATGATTCATGCCTGTCCGATTTGGAGGTAATTAGTTCTTGCGTTGGGGTACGGTAAATGTGCCGGTAACGCGCCCGCCGCTATTGTTCACGCCAGCAGCGCCGCCGCCATTGATTGTTGAGCGGCCGGAATTGAGATCGATGACCAGCCGCCCACCGTTCAGCCGGTTAGCACCTTGCACCAGCTTCACATTGCCGATGAGTGTGATCAAACTCGAATCGAG
>JBGSVG010000134.1:0-2219 GCA_041753095.1 Sphingorhabdus sp.
CGCGGCATTCATCGACGAACGCATTCGGAACGTCTCTGTGAAACACGAGGACTTTTTTCTCGGTGCAATGGGGCTCACGCATATCGTCCTGGGTGGCAAGGAAAGCACCCTTGCCAACCTTGTCTCGCAGTTCATCCCCCAGGCGTTTTTCCGCCTCCTTTGGATGGCAGACTCTTATTCTGTCCGCACAGGATTTCTGGTGGAGGCTAGCGACCGGTTTCTTGATTCAGCCAGGACAGGCGACATTGCCGGCGTTCGCGCGGCTAGCCGGATCTTCTTCGATGGCATCGCCCCTTCGCTGCAAACGCTCATCGAAAAGATGGGCGAGGGCATCTATCCCGTTAACGACCGCCAGGATGGATTCCAGACTATCGAGGACAACATCGCGGGCTATCCAACCTACGCAGGCAGTTCCCGCACATTCACGCCGATTATAGAGCCTCTGGAAGAGGTCGGTCAGGTAACCCTGCCGCTTTGCTGAGTGAGGCGTCCTACGCGTTCACGGGTTCTCTCGGATGGAGCCGCATGGCGACCGCTTCGGCTGCGCAGTCCCGCGGCTCGGTCGTCCCGATGAGGTCCACAATGACATTAGCTGAGCGTTTCATGCCCTCGAGGTCGGCAGCCTCAAGTCGAGCCGCAACTGCATAGGCGACCGCCACACTGGCGTGTTTGACGTAATCTTCCATGAGGCGAAGCTCGCCGGTGGCGCTGACGATCGCCAGCATTATCCTGTTATGAGCAAGGCTCGTCGCAATCGTGTCCCCGCCATCCGCTTCTTCGAGGAAGTTCTCAGCCAAGGCGCGGATAGCAGGTAGTGCCGGCGCGCAGTCCATGGACGACAGCCTGATGATTGCCGCGGCTTCGATTGCTGCTAGCTCGGCTATCTTATCATCGAGTTCCTTGCCGCTGGGCTGGTACCATTTGAAACGGGCCCAGTCCGTTTTGATGAAACCGGTGCTCCGCAGTTCCGCAAATGCGGCGGCACCCCAGTCTGCGTCCATTTCCACGATCGCGGCAAGCGAGGCTGGGTCAGTGCCCTCATATCCGAACTTGGAACTGATGCTGCAGCGCCGAATTTGCTCCATGCACGCGTCAGGGCTGATCGCCATGCGCTTGGCAGCTTCCTGGTAGAGCTCAATCCGTTTCGCCATGCGGCAATAGTAGCATGACGGCTATTCTCATCAATCGGCCTTTGGCCAATCGCCTCCGTGTACCTCACGTTCGTATTTCGAAATACGCTTCCATGCGATGGCGACTTCGTCAAATCCATCGTTCGAGAACAAGCGTTCACAAAGGCGGTCGATTTCGTGCGGGTCGTCGGGCAAACTCTCGTCCTCACGGTACTTTGCGACCGCGTCCATTACTTTCAGGGCGTCGTCGTAGTTTGCCATTTGGTGCTCGTTTCGACCTCAAGTTCGGTCGCATTGCTATAGGCCCGGTGTCAAGACCGTATCACTGGGTACCAATGGTCTGTTAACCTTTGAATCGAAGCGATTCTGCCCCCATAGCCGATCATTCGTGGCGGCGTGCCGATCAGAGGGTTATGAAGTAATGTATCGAGAAGCCTTGGGTTGGTGGGATGCAGAGATCACCGCCGTTGAGGCCGCCCTTTCAGATCTGACGGCATAGGTTCGGAAGCGACCGACGCCAACTAACTGGAATCACACTTGTCGAATGACCTTCATATCGACCAGCGCATGGAGATGGGATCTCAGATTGGCAGGGACACTCCCCCCTTCGATCAAGATACCTGCTTCCATGTTTTTTTCGAGTGCATGTCCTGTTAAGTTCGCGCTGGTCAAAAACGCGATGCTAGCGTCTGCTACCGCGACTTTTGCGTGAACCCTGCCATTGGTGAATGGATGTGGTCGGTCGGTCCAGGAATACAAAAGAGCCGATGCGACACAATTCCTCATCGTCGCCACGGGATCAACCAGAAGGCTCCCCCCCTGCGTCACCGATGCCTCTACGAGGATACGGGTTTCGACCCCTCGTTCGATAGCCGAATTCATTGCGGTGATGACGGAAGGGACATCATAGGCCACAAAACTGACGATGAAGAGTTGTGACTTTGCACGCTTGTCCGTCGTCAGAACATTTGGCACAACTCGCTGCGTAGATTAGCGGAGTGCGGACCTCGTCTTGGGGTTGGTTTTAGGCGGCGAGCTTGCGGTGTTGCAAGCGCCGATGTTCGATGGTGTGTCGCTTGATCCTTTCAC
>JBGSVG010000135.1:0-5211 GCA_041753095.1 Sphingorhabdus sp.
TCTTCCTAAAGACCATAAGTTGAAACATGGTTCAACTTTCACTATAGGCTGAATCCGTAACGGGTAAAGACCCGCTTTTTGAGCAGGAGAGTGAACCATGAAATCCCCTAAAATCTCGATCATCCGCGCTGCGTTGCTGGCAAGTATTGCTGCATCTGGCTTGGCTTTCACCGCACCGGCATTTGCGCAGGACGAAGCGGCGGTTACCGATGAGGGTGAAGGCGGCGAAATCATTGTCACCGCACGTCGCCGCGAAGAAAGCCTCTTGGATGTGCCGATTTCGATTACAGCTATATCGGGTGACACGCTCGCAGCGCAAGGTGCAGTAGACATAACTGCATTGCAGGACAAGGCGCCGAACATGACGCTGCAAATTGCACGCGGCTCGAACTCGACCTTGATCGGTTTCATCCGCGGCGTCGGCCAGCAGGACCCGCTCTGGGGCTTTGAACCAGGCGTCGGCCTTTATGTCGATGACGTCTATGTCGCCCGCCCGCAGGGTGCGGTGCTCGACATTTTCGACGTCTCGCGCGTTGAAGTGCTACGTGGTCCGCAAGGCACACTTTATGGCCGCAACACCATTGGTGGTGCCGTCAAATATGTCACCAACAAGCTGGGCAATGACTTCGGCGGAAAAGTGCGCGCCTCATACGGGGCCTACAACCAGATCGATCTGGTTGGCCAAATCACCGTACCGGTCGGCGACACCTTTTCGGTCGGCGGCGCGATTGCCTGGTATCAGCGCGACGGTTTCGGCAAGAACCTGACGACCGGCGCCGAACATTATAACAAGGATGTGCTTGCTGGCCGTATTTCGGCTGAGTTCGCGCCTTCCGAAGACGTGTTCATCCGTGTCGCCGCTGACAAGATCATCGACAAGTCGAACCCGCGCCACGGCACCCGTCTGGTCGGAAATGGCGGCCTCGCAGCATTTCAGCCCACCGCGAGCGTCTATGACACCCGCGCAGGTATTGGTGACAAGAACAAAGTCGAAACGCAGGGCGTTTCGCTGACTGGCGAATTCAGCCTGTCGGACGCGCTGACCTTCAAGACGATTTCCGCTTATCGCGACGGCCATACCGATACGCTGATCGATTTTGACAACACAGCAGGCCCCGTTCTCGACGTCCCCGCCTTTTATGACGACCGCCAGTTCACACAGGAATTGCAGTTGCTGTTCGAAGGCGACCGCATTCAGGGCGTTGCCGGTCTTTACTATCTCGACGCACGCGCCAGCGGTGCGTTCGATACGGTGCTGGGCGGCCTGAACCTCACCACGCTGACATCGGGAACGGTGAAAACCAAAAGCTATGCGGCATTTGCCGATTTCAGCTTTGACGTGACCGAACAGTTTAAGGTCTCGGCAGGTCTGCGCTACACCAAGGACGACAAGATGGGCACGGTTTTCCGTCGCAACTATACCGGTATTCGCAGTCCGCTGTTCGGAAACAGCACCGCTGTTCCCGGCCTCATCCGCTCGGACTACACCAACGACCGCAGCTTCAAGAAACTGACCCCACGCGTTTCGCTGAGCTATCAGCCGAACGACGATCTCAACCTCTATGCCTCTTACGGCAAGGGTTTCAAATCGGGCGGTTTTGACATGCGAGGCGACGCCATCCTGACGCCCACGACGGTCAACGGCTATGAGCCCGAAACCATCGACAGCTTTGAAGTCGGCGTGAAGAGCGCGTTGCTCGACCGAAAGCTGTTCGCAAATGTCGCTGTGTTCAAGTCGAAGTACAAGAACCAGCAGGTCACCGTACAGGTGCCGAGCCTTGCAGGCGGCATCGCCAGCTTTGTAGACAATGCGGGTCGTGGTGACATCTGGGGTGCAGAACTCGAACTGCGCGCTGTGCCTTCGCCGAAATTCTCGATGAACGCAGCAATCGGTTACACAAATGCCGACTATAAGGAATTCCTGACCTTCATTACGGGCGGCACGACACCGGTCGACGTATCGAATGCGCGCGAATTCCAGAACACGCCAAAGTTTACCGCCAGCGTTTCGGCGACCGCTTCTGGTGACCTGTTGGGTGGAACGATTTCGTTCACCCCGGCGGTATCGCTGCGTAGCGATGCCTATATGTTCGAAATCCCGACGCCTGTGCTCGATCCGGACGGCTATTTCCTGGTCGATGCGTCGGCAGCCTGGACCTCGCCCGACGATGCATTCAAGCTGTCGGTCAACCTGCGCAACCTGACCAATGAACGCTACCGCGTCGGTGGTTACAACTTCCCGGGAGCGCTCTTCGGCAATTCGATCATCGGTTATTATGGCCCGCCGCGCACCGCAACTTTTAGCGTCGAGTACAGGTTCTAAGTTTCGCCCTCTACCTCTCCTAAGGGTGATGCAAAAGGCCGGGGATTTCCCCGGCCTTTATTTTTGGTCTTATAGTTGTTGAAGGGTCAGCCGCGTAACACAGCGCCCATTTTGGCAGCTGCGGCGATTATTCTGTCACTAATCGCCCTCAGGTCTTCTTCGCCGAAACTCTTTTCCTTCGGCTGCATCGTCACTTCAACAGCAAGACTGACTTGTCCGTCAGGTACGCCCTGTCCGGCAAAACGGTCAAATAGGCGGACCGCGACAATATTGTCCTTGTCGCTGCCCTTAATGGTTCGCACCAGCTCACCGCTTGCGACATCCGCAGAGATCAGAAATGCGAAATCGCGCGTTACCGCTTGCAATACCGGCGGCACAAATGCCGGGCGCATAAAGCCCGACGCTTTCTTGAGCGGAATGGAATCCAGGTAGATTTCAGCCGCTACTAAGGGCCCATCTATATCGAAAGCTTTGGCCGTCGCGGGATGCAACGTCCCAAATGCCGCCAATATGTTTTTTGGCCCCATACGCAGCGTCGCCGATTGTCCGGGATGATAATGCGTCCCTGCCTCATCCATTAGCATCAGGCCATCGGTTGCGACACCGGCTGCGGTCAACAGGGCCAGCACTTCCGCCTTGACGTCGAATGCCTCGAATTTCGCAGCCTTTCCGGAAGCCCATCCGCGCGGCGTCCTTTCGCCGGCCAGAACGACTCCCGCAGTAAGCCGCTCGCTATCGTCCAGATAGCGACGACCAATCTCGAACAGACGAACCGACGAAGCGCCGCGATCCATGTTGCGCTGTGCAGCGGACAACAATCCCGGCAACAGCGAAGGACGCATGACCTTCATGTCTTCCGAAATCGGATTTGCCAGACTCCAAGCACCACCACCCAACGCATCAGCTTCCTTTTGGGGTAGGAAGGACCAGTTGATAGCTTCATTCAGCCCGCGCGCCGCGGCAGCTCGCCGGACCTTGCGTTCGAGCGATTGGAGCAGCGTAGCCGTCGGTTTGGCGACCCCATCTGCACGCGGCAGCGGCGTCGACACAACATGATCGAGCCCAACAATCCGCACGACCTCTTCGACAAGGTCGGCCGGTCCATCGATGTCACGGCGCCAGCTGGGAATGGTTACCATCCCATCGTCAGCAACAGCAAAACCAAGCGACCGTAGAATGTCATACTGCCGGTCGGTCGGCACATCGATTCCGCCAAGCCTGGCGCATAAGCTTGGGTCATAAGCAAGAGCGCGCGCCGCAACCGGAGGCATCCCCGAACGCACAATCTCGCTTGCGGTGCCACCGCAATGCTCAAGAACAAGCTTTGTGGCGATCGCAAGCCCAGCATCCAGAAATGCAGGGTCGACACCACGCTCGAACCGCTGGCGCGCATCGCTGGTCAACGCCAGCTTCTGCCCTGTCCGGGCAATATGCTCGGGATCGAAATAAGCGCATTCAATCAGCACATCAGTCGTGGTTTCCGACACACCGGAATGCTCGCCGCCCATGATGCCGCCAATGTCGTGGACTTGCCGCTCGTCGACAATGACGGTCATGCTGGCATCAAGAGTATAGGTCTTGCCGTTCAGCGCGATGATCTGCTCGCCTTCATGCGCTTTGCGGGCAATCAGGGCACCGCTGAGCTTTGCTCGGTCATATACGTGGAGCGGTCGGCCCAAATCGACCGAAATAAAATTGGTAATGTCGACCAGAACCGAAATCGGCTTCTGACCGATGGCTTTCAACTTACGCGCCATCCATTCCGGCGATGCGCCGTTGGAAACGCCCGATACAGCCTGCGCATAAAATGCAGGGCAGCCCGCTGGGTCATCGGTCCGGATATCGGGCGCAGTTCCGCTACCCGACACAGGTTCCAGCGTTGTCATGCGATAGACTTCGGCAAGCGGACGCAATGTGCCGAGACCAGCAGCAGCAAGATCGTGTGCGATACCGCGTACGCCCATGCAATCCTGCCGGTTTGGTGTCACACTGACATCGATAACCGGATCGTCGAGTTCTGCCCATTGCGCATATGTCTGGCCAACGGGCGCGTCGGACGGCAGTTCGATGATGCCATCATGGTCATCGCCGAGTTCGAGTTCGGCAACGGAACACATCATGCCGTTGGATTCGACACCTCTTTTGGCTGCGACCTTGAGAACCATGCCATTGGCAGGCACGACCGCACCGGCTGGGCCGAAGACCCCAAGCATCCCCGCACGCGCATTGGGCGCGCCACACACGACCTGAAGCGGCTCACCGCCTGCATCTACAGTCAGCACTTGCAGCTTATCGGCTTGCGGATGTGGTGATGCGGTCAGCACCTTGGCAATACGGAAGGCCGAAAGCTTCTCCGCCGGGTTTTCGATGCCTTCGACCTCAAGCCCGATGCGATTGAGGCAGTCCGCTACCGCCTGAATGTCAGCGTCGGTTTCCAGATGTTCTTTCAACCAAGAGAGCGAGAACTTCATGCGCCGACTCCCCCGCTAAGCGTGGGTACGTCGAGCGCATTGAACCCATAATGCTGAAGCCAGCGATTATCGCCGTCAAAAAAGGCGCGCAGGTCATCCATGCCATATTTGAGCATCGCGAGGCGATCGACACCAGTGCCAAAGGCGAAGCCCTGCCAGATGTCCGGGTCGAGGCCGCAGGCTTCGATAACCTTGCGGTGAACCATACCACTGCCCAGCACTTCCATCCAGCCTTCGCTGCCGCCGATGACTCTTTTGCCCTTGATGACCGAATAGCCGACGTCGACCTCGACCGAGGGCTCGGTGAACGGGAAATAACTCGGGCGCAAACGCAGCACGACGTCGTCGCGCTCGAAAAACGCGCGCAGAAATGTCTCCAGCGTCCATTTGAGATGCCCCAGATGAATGCCTTTGTCG
>JBGSVG010000136.1:0-6224 GCA_041753095.1 Sphingorhabdus sp.
GCAACTACGTAAATTGCCGCACGTAGATTCCCACGCCCCGATATTGCCTTATCGCAACTCGTCGATTTTTCATCACGCTATCCAGTGAATGTCCGCACCCCGGCGGGCAGACGATATTCTCGGGCCCGCGAACAGGGGCCATTGCGGGACTATCATTATAATGGAGAAGAGTGATGAAAATGAAGAAACTCATGACCGCTTCTGCTCTGGTAATCGGCCTTGGACTGTCAGGTACAGCCATAGCCAACGACCAGAACCAGAACAACAATGCTGGCGGAAACGGCGGCGGCATCGGTAGCACCACGACGGTGTGGAATGACCTGATCGACAGCTATTATCAGGACAATGCCGCCGATACTCTATCTGTTGATTATGACATCAGCAGCGAAGAAAACGGCAATACAGCAATTGTGGCAATGCAATATCTTTATGCCGAAAACAGTAACTCGATGCTCGATGAAGTCGTCGATCTCGACGGCGAAGACGATAGCGACACCGCAGTCGGTTACAACAGCGGCAACAACTCGGTGAATGACAATGCTTTTGCGGCTTATGCAGGCATTCTCAACCAAGCCTGGAACACCGGCATCAATGCCAACACTCAGGCAGCTACCAACATCGCAGCCCAGGGCACCGTCAATTTCGGCGTAAACTCGGGTGAAGGTGCTGGCGGCGGCGGTGACGACTGACTTCCCAATAACCGGCGGTTAGATCCCCCGATCAATGAGCCGCCAAAAGGAGATTTGAAATGAAGAAAATTGCGACCCTGCTGGTCCCGGCATTTGTATTGGCTATTGCTGCCCCTGCATCTGCGAATGACCAGAACCAGAATAACAATGCCAACGGAAATGGCGGCGGCTTCCTGAGCAGCACCACGGTGGTCAACGACTATCTTGATGAATTCTATCAGGATAATGGCCCGGATTCACTGAGTGAATCATTGAGCGAAAGCTATTCGGCCAACAACAACACGCAAATTGCGGCCTATCAGGAACTATATGCTGTCAATTCCAACTCGGAGCTCGATGAAGTCGTCGATCTCGATGGCGAAGACGACAGCGATACCGCCGTTGGCTACAATAGCGGCAACAACTCGGTGAACGACAATGCGTTCGCAGCTTTTGCCGGTATCGCAAACCAGGCCTGGAACACCGGCATCAACGCCAATACCCAGGCCGCGACCAACATCGCCGCACAAGGCACGGTCAACTTCGGCGTTAATTCCGGAGCTGCATCAGGCGGCGGCGGCGACGACTAAAGCGTCCTCCCCCCGGAGGCCGGGCGGTCCCCCATACCCGAAACCCGCCCGGCCAACCGGCCACAAGATTTCAATGGAGTAAGTTCCATGCTTAAACAGATTTTGACGGCTGTAACCTGCGCTGGTTCCGCATTATGCGCCGCGCCGCTTGCTGCCCAGACTATCGAGGTTGATCGCGCGGCGATGGCATTGGCGGCTGAGCCGGACGCTATTATCGTCGTGACCGCGAAAATGCCAAAGCAGATTTCCAAGCCGCGTTCGCAGCATATGCTGAGCAACGCAGAGCTGAATGAACAGCGCGGTGGTGAGCAGCTGATTGTTACCAACCAGACGCTGACCGCTATTACGCAAGGCAATGTCCTCAACGGCGATTTCTTGGCAGGCGATGTCAACCTTTCGGACAGCGCGCTGTCGGGCTTCAACGGTGTCGGGAATATCCTGATCAACACTGGCGCACAGGTCAGCCTGCAGACGGGCATGAACCTGACGATTAATATCGGCGAATAACCGACAGCGAAGGAGGAGAGCAATGATCCGGTCAAGGATCAAAGGCTGGTTGTTGGGTGTTATCGCCCTAAGCCTTGCCGCCCAGAGCACGTCCACACAGGCCGAGGTCCAGCTGAGCCGCGAAAGCGGTGGCGATTTCAGCGTGGGTGTGATGAGCTGGTGGGAAATTCCCTTTCGGTCGGTTGTGCGCCAACGCTATGATTTCAGCTGCGGATCGGCAGCGGTCGCCACGATCCTGACCCACCATTATGGTCGCCCTACGGGTGAGCAAGAACCGTTTAAGGCAATGTGGGCCAAAGGCGACAAGGAATTAATACGCAAAGTCGGATTTTCGATGTTCGACATGAAAAATTACCTAACCGACCTTGGCTACACCACCGAAGGATTCCGGTTGAAGGTAGAAGATTTGAAAAAGGTGAAGCGACCCATGATCGTTTTGCTCAACCTCAACGGATTCAAGCATTTTGTTGTCATCAAAGGGGTCAATGGCGATCGCGTGCTGACCGGCGATTCGGTTCTCGGCCTTACCCAATATTCTCTGCAGGACTTTGAGAAAATGTGGAACGGCATTGCGCTCGCCGTCGTCAAGACACCCGTGCCGCAACTGCCGAAATATAATCTTGCCGGTGACTGGGGGCCGTGGTCACAGGCTCCGTTGGAAGAAGGCAATGATGCGCTTGCAGTGTCGATTGGCGACCTGACCAGCCATTTGCCGCCCGAATATCAACTGACTCCCACCATATTGCTCGACGTCCGCGTCGGCACCGTAAGATGAGGAAATGAACATGTACCGCCCATCGCTGAAGCGCGCAGTTCTTGCATCGCTGGCTATATTGCCCTTTTCAACGGCGATGGCCGAACCGCCGATCGACGGCGACGATGCGATGTTCAGCCAGCCGACCATTGCCGATGCAGAACTGGACGAGCAGCGCGGAGGTTTTGCCTTTGGTGGAATGGAGATAAAGCTCGGTGCCGATATTAGAACATTCCTCGATAGCGAACTTGTTCTGCACACGGTCATTACGATGGATGACAATGGCTACAGCCGCGTGCAAACGGTCGGTGCGGGCCTGACACTCGCGGACGCCGATGCCCTGCGCAATTCGGCGCTGTCGAATGGTGCGATTCGAATGAATATCGGCGACAATCAGGTGTTTCTCGCCAATCAGGGCCAGACCGCCATTATCCACGGCAATGACCAAGGCGCGCTGCAGAATATCCTCGTCAACACCGCTAGCAACATCACTGCAAGCCAGGATGTCACGGCAACACTCGATCTATCGGGCTATGATGGCTTCGCCGCTACAGTGACCGCAGATCAACTGGGACGCAGTGTGGGCGATGATGTGACGCGCTCGATCTCAGGGGCGTTTGGCCGATAAAGTTCGAACCGCACATCTACTGCCTTGCAATATTTCCAGTGGTAGTTAGCTGAATCATCTATGACGTGGTCTTAAACAAAGAGGCCGCCATGTAATCGTGACCGATTGCCATCTAATTCGAGCTTCAATTGATTGACCGTTAAACGGACCCGAGGTTCGCTGCAGTATCATTTCCGCAAATTCAGGCCGAAGGGAAATCGTACTGACACAGAAACATCGGGAGCATCGGCGGTCGCGCCAAATTCAAAGCCGAAATTGACCGACTGGCGCGGTGACAGACGATAGGACATGCCAAAGGTGAAGCTGCCGACTTGCGCACGGTTGGAGCGCTCGACAGCGCCGCCAATCTCGGTTGTGGACGGGAAAATGTAGCTATGGCGATACCCCATCGAGAATGAGAAGCGCGGGTTGAGGGCAAAGCCGAAACCCAGATTGCCGCTGATTGCATCGCCAGGATCTACGCGGCCGATAAATGCGCCGCCAACGGTGCGATTAACATTGCGGGGAATGTGGTAGAGATATCCCACGCTGCCGAATATCACTGCGGGATCGGATGGCAGCAGAAAGTTAATGCCCGGCTGTACCGCCCAGAATCCCGATCCGGTCGAAAGGCCTGTGGCTACGCCGAATTGGTCATACCCAACCTCAAACGGGCTTTTGCCGGTGTCGGATTTGACGCGCAGATTGGCGACCCAAATTGGGTTCTGCCCACGTGGCCGGTTGAGCTGATACCGCAGGGCAAATTCAATATCGCCGATGTCGCGTTCCTTTAACGCAATTGTGCGGACGATGCCCTCATCCCGCTGTTGCGCCACTTCGATGCGGTCCCATCGATAGAGGGCGGGAACCCGCGCCTCGATTTCCAACCGGTTGGTGATGCCGTAACGCGCACCCAGCGTGGTGACCAATGTGGTGCGGTCGGCATCGGAAGCTTCAATGAGGCCGATCTGGATGCCCGGAACCAGTTCGATACCGCGAAATACCAGCCGGTTTGTCGAGCTGCTGGTATATTCAAATGAGGAATCAATCACCATTCTACCCGCAGGCGTGAGTACACCCTGACCTTCAGGAACGGCTTCGACTTTGCTCTGGACAGTCGGTTCCGGCGGCGGTGCCTCTCCTACCGGTGCGTCGGGCATCATCTGGGTCGTTTCTTGCGATACCGGCCCGATAGACTGCATCATGCCACCCAGACCGGCACCACGCAGCTCATTCAAGTCCGAACTTGCCATCTGGCGCTGTGATAGCATGTCGATTGCGAGTTGCTGCCGTGCAATGATTTCATTCTGCTTTACGATCAATTCGCGCTGGGCCTTTAGTTCGGCGGCGATAATCGCAAGTTGCTCCGCTGTGCTGTCCATGCGCGGCGATTTTTGTGGTGGGCCGTTGCGGTCGGAGTGCCTCCCGTCATCGGTGTTAATATATGCCAGATCAAATGGCTTCAGTGCGTCCTTCGCATCGGCGACCGATTTGGGCCTATCGTCGGTAGCATGAGCCTGAGAGGATATTGCGAGTGCCGACAAGGATACGGCACAACCTAGCGTGCCCAGCATGGACTGTTCTAATCTGTACATGGCCATCGCTCAACTCCCGAACCGGGGTGTGAAATCGGTGCTATTCACGTTTGCATGCGGCGGTAGCCGCTTCGCTCCGAAATCCAGATCTTCGTCACCATTGGCCAGTTTGCGAAGGGCTTCATAATCTTCAATCATGAGCGATTGCGGCCCATCGAGAGTAATCAGGTTGCGGCGGACAAATTCGGACAAGGTGCGGCTAACTGTGTGGATGGTCAGGCCGAGATGATCGGCGATATCCGAGCGCGACATGGGGAGGGCAAAGGGTTTGTTAACAGAAAATCGCTTTGCGGTTGCGAGGAGGAAGGCCGCCATCCGTTCGGCCGCGGTGCGCCGTCCAAGTAGAAAAATGCACGCCTGCGCATTGTCGAGCGCACTGCGGAGCGCGCCGTGCACTGGCGGCGTTTCGCTAGGTTGCGCATCCTCTCCAAAGCCGCGTCCACAACGGCGCAATGTGACAGCAGTAACTGCTTCTGCGGAAGATGCGTAATGGCCGCTATCGATGCCGAATACATCGCCGGGATAGAAAAATCCGGTGAGTTGCCTATGTCCGTCGCTGTAAAGGAAGCAGGTGCGTACGGTTCCAGACATGACTTCGAACCAGTCAGTTGCCGGGTCGCCCTGCGCATAGACGATTTCGCCTTTGCGGAATTTCAAGATGGTACCCGGAGCCGCTTTAGGTCCGGTTTCAGTGTGGCCGCGTAGCCTGAGCATTTTGGTTCTCCCTTGGTCGGCGCGGCCCGATTCTCATTATTATTATGTGGCGGAGAATATGCTTCCGATCCCGGCATAGCCATTGGTTGGAATCCGTGCGAGTTTCACCCCGGGCATTTCCGTGGGGGGTTTTACTAAGGGTATTTTACAATTGGGTATGACTTAGGATATATGCTACAAAATGTATGAAGTTTGACATTTCGTGAGTCGATACAGGGCGGCTCGTCAGACTTGGGGAAGCTAGAAATACTGGGGTTCTTATCCTCGGTGTACAAATAGACTGAGCCCGCATCTTAAACAGCGGACATTCAAACCGGGTTGCAAACGGTGAAAAAATTCGGGTCTTTGGACTTTCGAGGGAGTGTAAACTGTGTTGCAATTAGATCCAGCCAACGGCGTGCCATTATTGACCACGCGTGAGCATCAGGTGCTTGAGCTTGTCGCCCAAGGCCTTTCAGCAAAAGAGGTCGCGCAAGAAATAGATATCGCCCCGAGAACGGTCGAAAGGCATATTGAAAATGTGCGACTGAAGATAAGGGCACGAAACCGTACCCATATGGTGACGCTAGGTGTTGAGCTTGGACTGTTGGTCATCGATGCCGAACCAGCTTCGGTATAAAACCTATTAAGCGCATCGCGTTGAGAAAAATGGTGCCGGCTACAAGGTTCGAACTCGTGACCCCCTGATTACAAATCAGGTGCTCTACCAACTGAGCTAAGCCGGCACATTATTCGCGCCCTTAGCGTCAAATGATACCAAAGGTCCAGCCCTCTGTTGCGGCAATTTGC
>JBGSVG010000137.1:0-2008 GCA_041753095.1 Sphingorhabdus sp.
CGTAACAATATCACATTCATGCTGTTCTATTGGTATCCCGTTTGGCCGATGCAAAGCGTTACTAGACTCTGCTCCGGCCAACGGTTGCATAAAGAAGATAAAATGACGCAGCGCTGAACGGACCGGCCGATCAGTTGTTACTCTGCCGGTCCAGGAAGCGCGGAATGTTCAAACCACCCGCTGCGCCGCCGTCCTTATCTTCAGGTTCATCCTCGTCGGACCGAGTAAGTCCGCGGGACAGGTTCGACATCCGTTCAAACAGCGTTCCGCCAGTCGAGATCCGCGGTGCCGGACGCTCGGGTGCTGGTGTCACATCTGCAGGTTCATTGCCCACGTCGTTTTCATCTGCGGCTACCAGTTGGGCATCGCCCAGTTCAAGGAGGTCGTGATCCGCATTTTCATCGCCCGCAGCGGCGGGTTCTGTCGTCCAAGGTTCGGAAGCAGTTGTTTCTTCCTCAACTGAATCATCGGCCACAAAATCGCTGCCAAGTTCCAGACTATCGTCGTCCGATACGGCTACTTCAGGTTCAGCTACCGGCTCTTCAAGTGCTTGTGCTGGCTCATTCCCGAACAGCGACGATGCGGCACTCGGTGCCGGTTCCGCAACAGGCTCAGCCTGACGGCTGAAAGCGAATGGACGCGTTGCATGCGCGCTAGGCGAGGCAACCGAGCCATCATTATCGATGCCGGTAGCAACAACCGAAACGCGGATCTTGCCATTCAGATTTTCGTTGAATGCCGATCCCCAGATGATGTTGGCATCGGGGTCGACCAGTTCGCGGATGTGGTTTGCTGCCTCGTCGACTTCCATCAGGCGCATGTCTTCGCCACCGGTAATCGAGACGATGACACCCTTTGCCCCTTGCATCGACACGCCATCGAGAAGCGGGTTTGCGATTGCCTTTTCAGCGGCTTCAAGTGCACGGCCGTCACCTTCTGCTTCGCCGGTGCCCATCATTGCCTTGCCCATTTCGTGCATGACCGATCGAACATCTGCAAAGTCGAGGTTGATGAGGCCTGGCATAACCATCAAATCGGTGATGCCACGCACACCCTGTTGCAACACTTCGTCAGCGAGCAGGAAGGCTTCCTTGAAAGTGGTATTCGGGTTGGCAACCAGGAAGAGATTCTGGTTCGGAATAACAATCAGTGTATCAACATGCTGCTGCAGCTCCGTAATTCCCGAATCAGCCGAACGCATGCGGCGCGAGCCTTCGAAAAGGAACGGCTTGGTCACAACGCCGACAGTCAGGATGTTCATTTCGCGCGCTGCCTTGGCGATAACCGGCGCAGCGCCGGTCCCCGTGCCACCGCCCATGCCGGCAGCGATAAAGCACATATGGCAACCGGCGAGCGCAGCCTTGACCTGCTCGATAGTTTCCTCGGCAGCAGCACGTCCCACTTCCGGACGCGAGCCTGCACCGAGCCCTTGCGTGATATCGGGGCCAAGCTGGATGCGATATTCCGCAGGTGACGCGTTGAGCGCCTGCGCATCGGTGTTAGCGACGACAAAATCGACACCTTCAACCTTTGCACCAATCATATTGGCAACAGCGTTTCCGCCAGCGCCACCAACGCCGATAACGGCGATTTTCGGCTTCAATTCGTCAACCACTGGTGGACCGATATTGATGCTCATGACTTTATCCCCCTAGCCTCTTTGGCTTGTTAGAAAATTTTAACGCTTCTGACACAAAAGCAAACGCGCCACACCCGAAAATTAACCTTTTTGCACAGCTTTCTGTCAAAAATTCTCACGAATTGCCCGTTTTATGCGTTCAATCAAGCTGGGCATCGCGCCGGACATCTGATCGCCGCGCAAATCATAACCTGATTTAAGGTCGATGCGTTCCAACGCGGCGTAATGAATCAAGCCAACGAGCGTTGAAAAAGCAGGACCGGAATGCGCATCGGGTATACCGCTAAGGCCAGAGGGGCGACCAATACGTACTGTCCTGCCGAGGGCGCCCTGCTTATGCTCGGCGATACCTTTCAATTCTGCGCCGCC
>JBGSVG010000138.1:0-2546 GCA_041753095.1 Sphingorhabdus sp.
TTTGTTGGGCGCACTCTATCGCAACGGCATAGGCCGCGTGGTGCATGGGCCGATGCCAGCCGACATAAGGCGCGAGGGCGGCGAAGCGGCGGTGAAACGCGCGCTCGACTGGATGGTCAGCGCCAATCCGGCGGCGCTCGATCCGCATATTCAGGCAGGCGAACGCTACGCCGCGTTCAATCTGATGACGCTGGCGATGATGGCCGGAACGCCGTTGATGCCCGACCTCAAAGGCCATGTGCTAATGGTCGAGGAAGTCAGCGAATATCTTTACGGTTACGACCGCGGATTTTTCCACGTCACCAGCCTTATGAAGGATGCCGGGCTGGCCGGCCTGCGGCTTGGCCGTGTCAGCGACGTTCCCGACAATGACCGCCCCTTTGGTGAAGGCGCGGAGGAAATCGCTAAGCGCTGGTGCCAGAAAAGCGGGATACCCTATCTTGGCCGCGCCGATATCGGGCATGATGCCAACAATAAAATCGTGCCGTTCGGGCTTGCCACAACGAGCGCTGCGAAATAGGCGATTTGCCAGAAAAAACGATAATCGGGAGCACATATGCGCGCATTCATTTTTCCAGGACAGGGCAGCCAGGCCGTCGGTATGGGCAAGGCTTTGGCCGAAGCAAGCGTCACTGCGCGCGAGGTTTTCGAAGAGGTTGACCACGCCCTAGGGCAGCATCTGTTCAAGCTGATGTGCGAAGGCCCGGAAGGCGACCTGACGCTGACCGAAAACGCACAGCCAGCGATTATGGCGAATGCGATTGCGACCTTGCGTGTGCTGGAGAAAGAGGGCGGCGTGCGCCTGTCCGAGAAATGCGATTTTGTCGCGGGGCACTCACTCGGCGAATATACGGCGCTTTGTGCGGCTGGAGCATTACCATTGGCGGTTACGGCGTCGCTTCTCAAACTTCGAGGCCGCGCGATGCAAGCGGCCGTGCCGGTCGGTATCGGCGCGATGGCAGCATTGCTTGGCGCAGATATCGAAAGAGCGGAAGCGCTTGCCGCGGCTGCGGCTGAAGGCGAAACCTGCACCGTTGCCAATGACAATGATCCCGGTCAGGTGGTTATCTCTGGCCATAAAGGCGCAATCGACCGCGCCATAGAAATGGTGAAAGACCACGGCATCAAGCGCGGCATTTTACTCCCCGTGTCGGCTCCTTTCCACTGCCCGTTGATGCAGCCCGCTGCGGACGAAATGGCAAAGGCCCTGGAAGCAACCACTATCCACGCGCCGTTAGTGCCGCTTTATGCCAATGTCACCGCCGCCCCTGTCGCAGACCCCGGCCTGATCAGCAGCCAATTGGTCGAACAAGTCACCGGCCGCGTCCGCTGGCGCGAATCTGCTATTGCGATGCACGCAGCAGGCGTCACGCATTTTGTTGAATTCGGCGGCAAAGTGCTCTCCCCGATGGTCAAGCGCAGCGCGGGCGAAGAGGTCACGACCACCAGCGTCATCTCGATGGATGATATCGAAGCTTTGTTGAAGGAAATCTGATGTTTGATCTGACAGGTATGACCGCACTCGTCACTGGTGCCAGCGGCGGAATTGGCAGTGCTATATGTCACGCGCTTGCGGGCCAAGGCGCTCGGCTTGCGGTTTCAGGCTCCAATGTCGAGAAGCTCGAGACGTTTCGCGCGTCGTTGGGCGGCGATCATGTCGCAATACCATGCAATCTCGGCGACAAGGACAGCGTCGAGGCTTTGGTGCCCGCTGCGCTGGAAAAGCTCGGGCAGATTGACATCCTCGTCAACAATGCCGGCGTCACCCGCGATAACCTGACCATGCGAATGAAGGACGAGGAATGGGATGAAGTCATCCGCATTAACCTCGAAGCCGCGTTCCGCCTGATCCGCGCCTCTACCAAGCCGATGATGAAGGCTCGCTTTGGCCGGATCATTACGATCACCAGCGTTGTGGGCACCACCGGCAACCCCGGTCAAGCAAATTATGCGGCATCCAAGGGCGGCCTGACCGCGATGTCCAAAGCCATTGCGCAGGAAATCGCCAGCCGTAACGTCACTGTCAATTGCGTAGCACCGGGTTTTATCGCGACTGCCATGACTGAAACGCTGCCCGACGCGCAAAAGGAAGCGTTGAACGCCCGCATCCCGATGGGCCGAATGGGCGAAGGCGGTGATATTGGCGCTGCGGTAGCCTATCTGGCGTCGAAGGAGGCCGGCTATGTCACTGGCCAGACAATCCACGTCAACGGCGGCATGGCGATGCTGTGACCGCCTAGCGGACCAGACCTTTGCCGGGCTGCCAGCGCAAATCGCATGCGTCTTTCTGACCCGGCAATATCCTCGTCAATATCGCTTTGTCAGCGTCCGTGCCTTTTAGTGCCGGGTTGGAAAGCGGCCGCTTCATGAAATCCAAACCACTCGCAGCCGAAATTACCGGTTTACCGCCCACCAATTTTGGCGGGCTGGGTAATATGGAATAGACCCGTTTGTCGTGGCTACGCCGGTACGCGTTGCTTTTCGCGCTTTTCAGAAACAATGTGTCATCGGCCAAAGGGTTGGTGCCATCGCCGAGCCCATCGTAG
>JBGSVG010000139.1:0-5035 GCA_041753095.1 Sphingorhabdus sp.
GGTCAGCCCGATAATTTTGGAGCGCGTGTTCATGTCAAGTTGTTTACCATAATTTATCCACAGAGAAACGCAAACTTAACCCTATCTTTGCTATAAGTGCCGAATGTCTATGGATTATGGCTCTTTTGACACAGCTTTAAAAGCTGCTGCTGGTGAAGATACCGCTTTAATCGCGGAGTTGCGCGCATCCTTTGTCGAGAGCGCCAAGCGGCAACTTAGCCTGCTTTCACGCTCACGTTGCGATGCCAACTGGCAATATACCAGCTGGCGATTAAAGGGCCTCGCTGCCAGTTTTGGTGCCACGCGTTTGATGGCGCTGGCCGATGAGGCGAGCGAAGGCGCGCCTGGCGATCCGGTGGTTATTCGTAAGCTCGATAAAGCTATCACTGAAATAGAAACGCACGACATCCACTGATCGTCGCGTGTTGCCATAATTTTCTTGGCAAATTGCACCCAACGTCCGTATCGGACATGGCGTGCCGAGCGAACCAAAATCCATTCCCGATGTGGCGCTGCTTTCTGCAGCGTTAGCCACGGGTGACGCAAATGTTGCAGCACCTGAAATCACGAATGGCACATTGGGCGGCCAGTCTTTGCTGGAGCATCAGATCGGACAATTGGGACGTCTTGGCGTAAGCCGATTTCTTGTTGAGGTCGACCATGTCACAGGGGCGCTGCTCCATCTTGCCGATAGTAACAGCAAGAATGGAAGGTCAGTCGAATTTGTTCGGTCGGGTTCTGACATTCAACGACTGCTGCACCCAAGTGATCGGCTGTGGGTCCAATCCGAAGCTGTTTATGTCGCCCCGGACCTGCTGAAGCAGATGCTGAATAGCGCTGGCGCTCTCATCGTAACTCTGGACGGGCGTGATGAAAATGAGGCGTTCGAACGGATCGACCTTAATACCCGATGGGCCGGCGTCGCACTATTGGAGGCACAGACTGCTTTCTCGCTGCAAAATCTGCCTGAAGGGTGGAGCATGACGTCGTCGATACTGAGACAGGCTCTTCAGGATAAAGTAGGTTTTTATGCTTTGAATCAGCAATATATCCAGGAGGGCAAGCTGCGCCTTGTGCGATCTGTTCAAGATTTCAGCACATTAAATCGCGAAATTTTGGTGGGCCGTATCAACCAAAGCGGTGGATTTTTGGAAACGCGCATGTTGGCACCGATAGCGGCTCGGATAGCACCTTCGGTTTGGGGGATATCTGCCGGACCTGCATTGGTCAGCGGTGCAAGCATCATATCGGCAGCAAGCTCGTTGGCATTGGGCGCAACTGGGTTCATACCTGCGGCTATTGTTGCCGCGATTGTAGCAATTGTGCTGAATATCTTTGGTGCGACTGTTG
The DNA here is from genome assembly GCA_041753095.1 of Sphingorhabdus sp. Taxonomy (GTDB): domain Bacteria; phylum Pseudomonadota; class Alphaproteobacteria; order Sphingomonadales; family Sphingomonadaceae; genus Sphingorhabdus_B. The sequence continues at coordinate 1,351 of JBGSVG010000139.1, forward strand.
CTGATCGCAACGATAGCACGCCACTATCCAGACTTGCGCCACTGGCCGTATGGGTATTGCTCGGTTTTTCCACGCTCGCGACCGCCCGATTAGACATGAGCTATTCGAGCGATGGCATATTCGCCGCGCTTATTGTGGTGGGTTTGGCGGTGCTCGCCCAAAAACTTGTGCTGCCTGCTTGGGCGAGGCAGGTGCTGACATCTCCTGCATTAATCACAATCCTTATGTTGATTGCATCTCCGGTTGTGGGCTTTACCCAAGCCTTGCAGTGGATTGGAATAGCGCAGCTGGCCGCGATGATTGCCTCCCTATGGACGGCTAACGGCCGGTAAAAAAAGGCGAAGCAAGCTTAAAGCGGCATTAACCGGAATTTCGCTATACTAAACGCTGTTATCAGCATGGAACGACCGGTGGACCAATTTTCTGGCCAAAATGAAAATTTGCTTTCGATCGCAGCAACGCATGCTCGCGATATCGACGCATTGTGCACCGACGTTGCAGCTATCATTTTTCCTACAGCGATCCACCCGCCAACCGATGCGATTACGACGGCTGTCTCCACGCGAATGGTCGGTCTCGTTAGCGATATCGAAAGCCAACTGCTTGGTACTTCTGACAAATCGAACTTTTTACCTGCAACATGGACGTTGCTCGCCGACTCAGGCTTTTTACGAGAAGCCGATCTTGTAGACTTTGTTCTTGCTCGTGTGTCAGAAGACCGCCTCGATAGCAGGCTGGGTTCGGCAAATGCGACGTTACCGGCGGCCTTGCTGGACCATGCCGATGGCAATGTTGCCGAAGCAGCGCAATTATTGCTGGCGGCAGACAGTCTGCATCGCCATTCGCGCGGCGGTTCCTATCTAACTTTGCCTCCGGAACTGCTACATAAGCTTTGCTGGAGGGTTGTCGCGGCGATCGAAGTTCTAGAAAATCGGCGCACTCCCGCGATAATTGCTGCGGCCCGGCAGCTCATCGATGGCTATGACGAATCCCAAACAGCGGCGTCCGCTGCCAGAAAAATCGTGCACTTTTTAGGCATCGAATATCTCGCCGAACTGCTCGATCCTGAAAAATGCGGACTCCATCTTTTTGTGGCGAAAATTTCCGCCGACGTGAACCTCGATCACGACCACATATTGCGGCTTATGGATTGCAGCTCGTCTACGCCATTGGCGTTAATCCTCGCAGCATTGGGACTGCCAAAGGACATGGCTAGCGCTCGTCTTTTGCTCCTTCGCGGACAAATGCTGACGTCGCGCGAAGCTGCGATATTCGACAAATATTATGACTCGATTGAACGTCCGATTGCGATTGCCGAGATTTCATCGTGGTCGGCCTCGCGCTCAAGCTATCTGGCCTTCGGGAATATATGAACGGCGCATCGCAATTATCTCGTCCAATATTGGGCGAGCTGAGCCGGGAAGGGGTCCTGCTGAGGGCGGATGACGCTTTGCGCAAACTCAATCAGCGTGCAGGCGGCATCGAAGGCGGCTCTATCGCAATACCGGCTCTTTACAATTTAGCTATGTTGTCGGGGCGCTTATTGATGCGTCTTGCGCGCGCGGTTCGCGTCTCGGACGACCCCGACAATCTTGAGCTATGGGTAGAGGCTCAGCCCGTTGGTGAAATCGTCCAAATTACCATATTGAGTTGGCGTAATCTGGGGCAGCATCAAAGTGCGGCAAATGTCGATGATGACCGGCATAGGGATTCGTCCGGGACTTATTCTTCACTCATCTTTGATCGTTCGCAGCGCCTGGTCCAATCACGGGGTATGCGAATAAGCGGATTAGTTGCTTCCGATTTCGGCAAATCAGCGTCAGAAGTGCTCGGAAAGCTCTTCGACAACTTCGATAATCAGAACGACTTTGTCAGAAACCTGATATCGATGGAGGCCCTGTCGCCATTTGTGGTTGCCCTGAAGCAAGGCGACAATGTGCTGTTATCAGGCCGCCCGGCTTATGATGAAAGCGGTAGTCTGACTGGCTATGAATGCCGATGGGAACCGGTGGCACCTTCCGCGATTGCCGCATTTGAGGAAATGCAAGCGCCCACCCCCAGCGCGTTATTCGGTAAGCATCTGGCACCGGCACTTCGTCAGCCATTGGGACGCATCATCGCAAATGCGGAGACAATCGGGAGCGAATTGCAAGGGCCTATAAGAGAGAATTATGCCGCATATGCGCGTGATATTGCCAATGCGGCCCGCCATTTGTCTGCACTGGTTGACGATCTGGGCGACTTGGAAGCCATCGAGCGGGCCGATTTTTCCACCGCCCCCGACAAAATCGAGTTGGGTGATGTCGCAAGGCGGGTCACGGGTCTACTGGCATTAAAAGCCGCTGATCATAGCATCCGGCTGATAACGCCGGACGCCGACATCAAAGTTGGCGCGACTGCCGAATTCCGCCGCACGCTCCAGATAATGCTGAATCTTGTCACCAACGCAATTCGTTATTCGCCTGATGGAACCGAGGTAACAATAGATATTGGGCAAACCGGACAATCTTCCTTCATCAGCGTGGCTGACCAGGGAAGGGGTATAAAAGCGGACGATCGTGGCAAGGTGTTTGAAAAGTTCGAACGTCTTGGGCGCTCGGGCGATGGCGGAAGCGGGCTCGGCCTCTACATATCGCGCAGACTTGCCCGTGCGATGGGTGGCGACCTGACGGTCGCGGAAGCAACGGGCGGAGGTGCGATTTTCACGCTCCGCCTGCCGTCTATCTAGTTAGCGTGCGTCGAACCCGACATAAGGGCGGTGGTTCGGGCCGGTATATAGTTGGCGCGGACGACCGATCTTCTGACCGGGGTCCGAGATCATTTCATTCCACTGCGCTACCCAGCCCACCGTGCGCGAAAGGGCAAACAACACTGTGAACATTTCGGTTGGGAAACCGATTGCTGACAAGATGATCCCTGAATAAAAATCGACGTTGGGGAACAGCTTTTTCTCGATGAAATAAGGGTCGTTGAGGGCCATATCCTCAAGTTGCATAGCAACATCGAAAATCGGATCGTTTATCTTCAGCTCGCTTAACACTTCGCGCACCGTCTTTTGCATCACTGTCGCGCGCGGATCGTAATTCTTATAAACACGGTGACCAAAACCCATCAATCGGAACGGATCGTTCTTGTCCTTCGCGCGCTCGATATAATGAGGAATTTTGTCGGGCGTGCCGATTTCGCGCAGCATGTTAAGTGCCGCTTCGTTCGCGCCGCCATGCGCTGGTCCCCAAAGACAAGCAATACCAGCCGCGATGCATGCGAAAGGATTCGCGCCGGATGAACCCGCCAGTCGGACAGTTGATGTCGAAGCATTTTGCTCGTGATCGGCATGCAAAATGAAGATGCGGTCCATCGCGCGCTCAATCACCGGATTGACGACATATTCCTCTGCGGGAACACCGAACGTCATGCGCAGGAAATTGCCTGTGTATGACAGCTTGTTGTCAGGGTAGAGAAACGGCTGCCCCATTGAATATTTATAAGCCATCGCTGCAATCGTCGGCATTTTTGCAATAAGCCGATGGCTGGAAATCATCCTGTGGGTAGGATCGGCAATGTCCGTCGAATCATGATAAAATGCCGAAAGCGCGCCGACAACACCGCACATGATAGCCATTGGGTGAGCATCGCGACGGAAACCTCGGTAAAAAGTCGCCAGCTGTTCGTGCAGCATCGTATG
>JBGSVG010000140.1:0-8621 GCA_041753095.1 Sphingorhabdus sp.
CATTGTCTTCCGCGGTCCTAACGGCGCTGCGGCGCGTGTCGGTGCCCAACACAGCCAGAATTATGCGCCGTGGTACGCCAGTGTTCCCGGCTTAATTGTCATTTGCCCCTATGATGCGGCCGACGCAAAAGGTCTGCTAAAAGCCGCGATCCGTTGTGAGGACCCGGTGGTGTTTCTAGAAAATGAACTGCTGTACGGTCGTACTTTTGACGTTCCCGCGCTCGACGACCATGTCCTGCCTATCGGCAAAGCCCGGATCATGCGCGAAGGCACGGACGTCACTATCGTCAGTTACTCCATTGGCGTCGGCTTGGCGCTCGAAGCTGCAGAGAAACTCGCAGGCGAGGGGATTAGTGCTGAGGTTATCGACCTGCGCACCATTCGTCCACTCGACAAGGCGACGGTTCTTGCCAGCCTTGCGAAAACCAACCGCTTGATTGTTGCCGAAGAAGGTTGGCCGGTATGTTCGGTCGGCAGCGAAATCGTCGCGATCTGCATGGAAGAGGGCTTTGACGACCTTGATGCGCCAGTTATGCGCGTGACCAATGAAGATGTGCCGATGCCCTACGCGGCTAATCTGGAGAAGGCTGCGCTCATCAATATGGATAAAATATCGGCTGCGGTGCGAGATCTTTTAGTGCGGTGACGTTTCAGTTTTACCCATCAAGTGCAGGTAGAGGGAGTCACACTCTCACTGTTATATATTTGGCTGAAATCACGGGAGTCACGCACAACCATTGTACCTGTCGCGACGATATCTCGCTCGGTCAGCTTGGAAAAGCCAATGGCTAGCAGTGGCTGAAAATGGTAATGAATTTCAGCAAACATGACTGCGCCATAGTCTGGCGCGGTAATTTGTCTACCCGCTGGACCCATGCCGGTTACAGATGAGCTGTTCGCAACAGTTCCGTATATCGGCGTATAATGCGTTCCCGGGCCCGAGCAGCGCTGCCAAGCAACTTTATATCGGTTTGTTGTGTTCGGATTTGCAACCGGTTCCAGACTTGAGAGAAAAATGCGGGCGTTTCCACGCGCAACAACTTGGTTCGTGCCAGGGTCGGTATATGGGTGGAAACCGTCGAGTACGAGACCGCGACCTTCATGGCGAGCGCCGGTGAAAACGTCATTTATATCGATTTCAGAAATCTGCTTTGCCGTGAGTAAACTGTTTGTTCCCATGCGCGCGCCGTTATCTGCCACGTGCAGCGCAATCTGATTTACTTGCATGATCGTCGCACTGTAATTGGCAACTTCGATAGCGGCCACCGAGACGCCCATGAAGAAGGGCAGAGAAACCGCAAACTCAACAATCGCTAGTCCGCTACAGTCAGTTTGCAGCCGTTTGCTGAATGATGTAATGCTTTTCATCTTCTTTTTGAGATTAATCATCACAATGTCCTACTTGAGCCGCGCCATATTGTGCTTGGTCACCATAAGGTTGGTTGGCCAGCACTGTCGTTGCGGCAATCGTCACATCTTCGGGTAGGCCAGCCAGAACTGCCATGGGGAAAAGGCGCTCATAGGACACCGTAACGGTGACGATCGAAACGTCCTTTGCGCCGCCTTGACCAGCATCACCGCCGTCGGAATCCCATGATTCATTTAGATTGGCATCGACAAACGGTTCGCCATTATTGCACGTGCCGTCGCTGTTTGTATCCGTGAAATCTTCTGCTTCCGCGTTCGCAGCGTTGGTGAAATTGCGATAATAGCGCCGTTTGATATCGACCGTCGCGTTCTTGTTCAATCGTTGTACCTGCTCGGTAATTCGTGCGTTGATCGCTTCCTGCTTGGCCAATATGCTGCCATCCTCCAATGAAGAGTCACGCGCAATATCTTGGATAGCTCCGTCGACAACGGTACGCATGTAAAGCGTATGACCTGCATCCATTGTACCCATCATCATGACCGCGACAACTGGCGCGATCAGCCCGAATTCGGTGATGGATACACCCGATCCGTCACGAGCAAGCTTCAAAAATAACTGTTTCATCTTGGCGTCCATCCTCATGTCGTCAGGCGCAATGCGGAGATTTGTGAAGCAATTTGCTTGAATTGGGCTGTCAGACTTTGATCCGGATCGTATGGAAAATATTTCCCGTCCGAAGCACATTGCTCCAACCTGTCTTCAGTGGCGCTATTTACACCATTGCCGTATGAAATAACCCATAAGGTGACATTCATATTTTTGATGGCCGTGCATAGCGCTGCAGTTCTTGCATCGATGATGGCGTCCAGATCATCTTGAGATGGAGCGCCTGCTGTTTGCAGTCGGTCGTACCATGGCAATCCATAAGCGGCCATTGCATCAACGTTACCAACGGTATCGCCATCGGTCATGAATATCATGTGGCGTTGAACATTGTCGTTTGCGACCGAGTTATGGGCTGCGAATATGCCGGTTGGCGACATTAAGCGCGCACCCCAAAGCAACCCGATATCGTGGAACGTGTACCCGTCAGTGCTTATGCTGTTGACGTAGCTTTTGTAAGCGGCGGGATCCCATATCTCATACAATTTTGCCTGTGTTGGACATGCAGTGGTTGTCGTATTGAACGATGGCCGGTTCATGTTTTTGTTAGTTGTGATAGTGTTCAACGTTTTTGTGCTGGTGATATTTCCCGATCCATCCAACGTTGTGCGGGCATATAATACGTCGTGCAGCCGCGGGCCCCACAACGTAGTAGGATCTGATGGGTCAGGAATAAGGTCAATTGCCATATCTTTGGCGGTTGAGTCTTCCGAGGTGTCCCATGTGGTCATCGTCTTGTCGGTTTGCCGTTCAAGAATACAACCGCTCCAGTTGATGGTCGTGTTGGCGCCATTGGTTCCGATCGGTAGCGAGATCGACGAGTTCCATGAATTGTTGCCGGTATCTTTCAGATCGGAAACATCAATTGCGACCTGCTTATAGCTCCAAGTCGAAAATACCGTTTTCGGTATCCAAGTTACCTGTCGGTCCGCGGTATACGCGGTTGTTACGACACTTGATGTGCTGCTGCTCTGTAAATAGCACCGCCTGTTGCTGCTCGCTGGCGTATTCTGTGGCGTATAGCGATAGGACAGGGTTCCGGAAGTAACCTTTTTTTCGTAGGTTAAAGTAATCGATGTTGCAGGGTAAACTGGTGTTGGCGTGGTGCCCGTTTGATAAGGACCAACGGTGGTTGGTCCGCTACTTTGGACAGCAGGTACCGAGAGGTTTGCGCAGTTGAGGCCATTTTTTCTTTGGCTGACCGTTTTTAGATATGTCGTTCCGCCGACTGTGACGTTGTTGGCCGTATTTGCCCAGCTGCCACCACTGTTATTGGTCGATGGGGTACCGTTTTGTGTGTAACTTCCGACGGGGCCGAGAGTGTAGCTGTTGTCAACATCTTCAACCCAATTGGCTTCGCGCGATTGATAATTCCAAGTGTTAGCGATGTAATCGAGCGGCAGAAGCCGACCAACGTTGACGTTTATCGAATATGGAACAAATCCAAACCGAATTTGCGACGTGTTCGAATCTGTTTCTACAGGATCGGTTGTCTCACCGCATTGTGTCGCGGTTACGTCGTCGATGTTCCGCTGGGTCAGAGTTTCATAAAAGCATTTTGTTGCCAGCTTCAGTTCGGTAATCTTTGCCGGATTGGTGCCAGAAACGCTGCCGCCGTCTGCCGCGCGATCCATTGACCCGGTGGTATCCAACACGAACATTACGTCCGAGTTTGGAATACGCATTTCTGAACTGCAGCTAACATTGATCGTCTGAGGGCCTTTGCCAAAAACCTGCATCAGCGCCATAGGTACAACCACTGAAGCGGTGCCGGTCACTTTGCCGGCTGACTCGGTAAAGGATTTACTGACCGCACCAGTGCCAAAAGCACCAGGTTCAAAGTTGGCGTTGAACGCGCGCACTGCCTGCGTATTGGCCCGCCCGCCGTAATCCGCCCACTGGCCGCCGGCCATGACCTTGCGGCCCATGAGTGAGCCGGCGTCGCACGCCGCTTGCAAGCGTGTCTGTGCCAGATACAGGCGACTCATGTCGACACCGCCGCCCACCAGACCTATTACCGGCACCACGGCAGCGGCCATGATTGCAATGACATTGCCAGCTTCGTTTTTGAGCAGGCGCGACAATATTCCACGCAAATCGTTGGCTTCAAAGTTATTCGTCACGTTGGTAGTCCCCTGTATGACCCCATTAGATTCCCGTGATGCTGTACGAGAAGCGTAGTAACCGCTCTTTGAAGGAAGAGGGTTACCGGCCAGTTAACCTTGATTTGGCTGAGATTTTCGTCTGAATGGTTCGATGTTTGATATCGGCGATAACCTTCCTCCCCTCCAGCGACTCGCAATCGTCTATGCGCGGCCCGACGTGCGGGAAGCGTTTTCGGTGTTGTTGGCATTTGATGCAAAGATGCGCGACATTGTCTCAGGGACGTCCGAAACACTCATCGGGCAGCTAAAGCTGGCGTGGTGGCGGGATGCTATATCGGCAAATCCCGACAGTCGGCCGAGAGGAGAGCCTCTTTTCACTCGGATCGGTGCGTTAGGCGCCAATTCCATCCATGCAGAATTGCGGCTGTTACTCGACGCTTGGGAAATCTTGTTGGCGGATGGCGGGACGGAGACGGCGATGGCCCGCTTTGCCAGTTATCGCAGCGCCGCGATTTTTGCAGGATACCAGCGTCTCGTGGGTTGCGATGCGGATCTGGACGAACTGGGCACCGCTTGGGCAATATCGGATCTGACCGGGAATAGGTGCGGACAGAAATTTGAAGCAATTACCTTCCCGCGATATCGCTTGTTGCGCCCGCTGACGATATTGGCGCACTCCGTGAGCGGTGCTTCTGGTCCGCGACTGATCTGGCATGCCTTGACGGGACGGTGATTTTGCGGGCAGATAGTCATGACGTCAAACGGAGCAAAGGCCTTCAAAATGCGGCGATTTCTGGCTGGTGGAGTGGGGGCTTTGCTGTTGGTAACCGGCGGGCTGTGGCTCTGGCAAGGGCAGGCTTCGCAGGATAATCCGATACCTGCACCGCCGCCGCCAGCAGCAATTTCCGATGCACTACCCGAAGCAGCCGCCGATGCTCCTGCCTTCGGCCCCGCGCCGCCAACTCCGCCTGAGGCGCCCAAGGCCAGCCGTGAGGAAGTGCGCTTCAACCGATATGATCGCAACCGCGACGAGCTGGTATCGCGCGTCGAGATGATGGGAAGCCGCACCAAGGCTTTCAAGGCACTCGACAAGGACGGCAACAATTTGCTGACCTTTGAGGAATGGGCGGCCGCGACTGGAGAGCGTTTTGCCGGCGCGGACGCGAACAAGGACAAGCTGCTGACGCGTAAAGAGTTCGCTAGCACGCGGCCCAAGCAGGCCACCAAACCCGGATGTCGTTGCTAAACGCTGGCCTTCTGCGTTGAAGCCCACGCGGCAAAGTCGGCGCGAGCCCGACCGGTCATGGCCGCTTTGCGGGATTTCTTGTGAACCTTGTCTTCGAGCGGCGCGAATAGGCCGAAATTGACGTTCATGGGTTGGTAGTCGTCTGCATGTGCATCGCCGGTGATATGGCCCAAGAGCGCGCCAAACGCGGTTGTAGGCGGCGGTTGCGTAATTTCACGGCCTGCAAGTTCGGCGGCAGTCATGATTCCTGCCATCAAACCTACCGCGCTGCTTTCGACATAGCCTTCGCAGCCGGTAATCTGTCCGGCAAAACGGACATTGGGCGATGATTTCAAGCGCAACTGGCGATCCAGCAATATCGGCGAGCGGATGAAGGTGTTGCGGTGAAGTCCGCCAAGCCGCGCAAATTCCGCCTTCTCAAGCCCCGGTATCGTGCGGAACAGCTCGACCTGCGCAGCGTGCTTCATCTTGGTCTGAAACCCTACCATGTTCCAGATGCTGCCTTGCTTATTGTCTTGCCGTAGCTGCACCACGGCATGCGCCCAGCGCCCCGTTCGCGGATTATCCAAGCCAACGGGCTTCATCGGACCGAACCGCAGCGTATCCAGACCGCGCGCCGCCATCACCTCGATGGGCATGCAGCCCTCAAAATAGGGAGTGTTGGTCTCCCATTCCTTGAATTCGGTCTTTTCGGCGTCGAGCAAGCCCTGATGAAAGGCGCGGTACTGCGCTTCGTCCATTGGGCAGTTGATATAGTCCTTGCCGTCACCCTTGTCCCAGCGACTGGCGTACCAGGCGACGTCCATGTCGATACTGTCGTGATAAATGATCGGCGCAATTGCGTCGAAGAAGGCGAGGCGGTCTTCGCCGGTTCTGGCCATGATGCTTTCCGCGAGGCTCATCGCGGTGAGCGGGCCGGTGGCGATGATGACAAGGCCGTCGGTCGGAACAGCATCAATTCGTTCGCGTATAACATCAATATTATCGTTATTTTGCAGATGATTTTCGACTTCACTTGAGAAAATATCGCGGTCTACCGCAAGCGCCGATCCCGCCGGTACCTTTGCGATCTCTGCCGCCATCATCACCAGCGAACCCAGATCGCGCATTTCCTGATGCAGCAGGCCCACGGCGTTGCTTTCGGCATCGTCCGAGCGGAAACTGTTCGAACAGACCAGTTCCGCCAAACCGTTGCCCTGATGCGCTGGCGTGGTATCGCCGCCCCCGCGCATTTCGGACAGCCGCACCTTGACGCCGCGCTGCGCCAATTGCCAAGCCGCTTCGCAGCCAGCCAAGCCGCCGCCGATGATGTGAACGTCGTAAGATTTCTGCATGAGCGCGCGGCTAACAAAATTTCGTGGCCGTGCACAGGCAAAAGCGGCATGATGAACTATGGGATTTACGCTTAACCTCGCAGCCGACGACACGATATTGGCGCCGGTGCTGACCCCGCCGGACGTCGACGCACATAAATATCAGCGCGGCCATGCGGTGCTGTGGAGCGGTCCGCCGCTCAGGACCGGCGCGTCGCGGCTCGCGGCTCAAGCCGCGCTGGCGGTAGGAGCAGGGCTGGTGACGATCATCGGTGACCGCGCTGCGCTGGCGGAACAGGCTGCGCATGTGACCGCTATCATGTTGCGCGAAGCCGATGCAGAGTTGAGCGTGATCGACAACCGCGTGACAGCGCTGGCAATTGGGCCGGGGGCAGGCGCAGATATTGCCGATACCGTCTGCGCGCTTTTGGATCGCGGCATCCCGACCGTGCTCGATGCCGACGCGATCACCACGTTCGAGGGCGATTCTGCGAGGCTTTTCAAACATCTCGGCGCAGATGACGTCATGACACCGCATGCCGGAGAATTTGCCCGGCTGTTTCCCGATATCGATATCGCCATTCGCCGCGACGCAGTTTCGTATGCGGCTCGGCGATCGGGGGCGGTGGTCCTGCTCAAAGGCCCCGAAACTATCATCGCGGCGCCCGACGGCCGCATCGCCATCAACCGACACGCTTCGCCTTGGTTGGCGACCGCCGGGTCGGGCGATGTACTGACCGGGCTGATAAGCGGGCTGCTCGCTCAAGCCACGCCCGCCTTCGACGCCGCCTGCATTGGTGCATGGGTGCACGGCGATATCGGGGTGCGCGCCGGACCGGGTTTGACAGCCGACGGCATGATTGGCCAAATTCCGCTTGTCTTGCGCGGCTGTTTGGACGAAGCATCCGCCGATGGGGCAGGATCTCGCGCATAAACGACCATGGCTGCTGGCCAGCCTGCTTGCCGGCTTAAGCTTTCCGGTCACTTGGCTTTTGCTACCACTTGAAGGCGGATTGTTCGCTGTCATCTGGAAAATGGCGGCGGTTGGTTTCCTTGTTCCCTTTGCGCTGCGCCGTCACCATGAGGGCGAGTTTGTACCGCTGGCAATCATGTTGGCCTTCTACGCGCTGGGCGACGGGCTAATTGAGTTCAGCATGGTTGCAGGCGCGCTGGCTTTCGCAGCCGGTCATCTGGTGGCGATCTGGCTGTATTTCCGGCACCGGCGCGTTGGGCCGACATTCAGCCAGAAACTGCTCGCGGTGGCGATTTTGCTGCTGACTCCGATCATTGCCTACTTCCTCCCGCCAACACCCGGCGAAGGCATCCAGGTCGCCGCCTACAGCGTCATCCTCGCTGCAATGGCAGCGATGGCGTGGAGCAGCAACTTCCCGCGATACCGCGTCGGCATGGGCGCTATCTTGTTCGTGATATCCGACCTGCTGATTTTTGCGCGCCTTGGACCGCTCGCCGATTCTGAAATGACGAGCATAGCTATCTGGTATCTTTATTATTTTGGTGTGTTGATGATCGCGGTTGGCGTCGCGCAGACATTGGTCAAACGCGGGCATTACAGCCAAGGCGAGGAATGAATCGCGGGTCCGCTTAAGCAGACCGTCCATCGATTTATACTCGATAGGCGAGTCTTCTTCGGCATCATCTTCGTCAAAAATGGCCGAATCCTCAGTAAGTTGAAGCGCAGCCCTTACCCTGTCGCGGGCCTCCATCTCGCTCGGTGGCAACGCCTCGTCGAAAAAATATTCCCAAAGCTCCGCCGCATTCAGGCCATCGTCGATCATTTCCAGAAAACAGTCGAACCGTGTGGCGACCGCGAGGATTTCGGGCAGCGCCGTTGCCGGGTTGACCCGGTCGAGCAGTGTCACCGACAGCTTTGTATTTTGCCTTGTGTAGGTGGTGACGCCATCTTC
>JBGSVG010000141.1:0-9058 GCA_041753095.1 Sphingorhabdus sp.
CGACGATACTCCGCTCCCCACCGGCTACCAACTTTCGGCGTTGGACCCGACCTATCGCGAAACGCCGTGGGTGCCGCTCGACCGGTTGCGGGCTGCGGACCCGGTGCATCATGACCAGCAGCTTGGCCGCTATTTCCTGACTCGCGGCACGGAAGTTTCGGAGCTTATTAAGAACCGTGAACTCAGTGCCGATCCACGCAAGGCCAATGACGGCAGTTTTTCAAAGACGCTCTACGGCAATAACAGCAAGGAGTTGTCGATCCTGATGCTCGACGACCCTGAGCATAAGCGGCAGCGCACGTTGGTATTGCAAGCGTTCAACAAGCGCTCGGTCGATGCGCTATTGCCTCGGATACAAGAGATTGCGAGCAGCCTGTGTGACGATATCGAAGCGGCAGATGGCGAGTTCGACTTTGTCCAGCTATTCGGATCACCGCTGCCCACAACGGTGATGGCTGAACTGCTTGGCATCGATGCCGCTGACCGTAAGGATTTCCGCCGGTGGTCGTTGGGCTGCATGCAGGCGCTCAATCCGTTTCGGACACCCGAGCAGACGGCCTTGTACGAGGAATCGACCACGACTCTTGCCGAATATCTGGCGCGGGAAGTCGATCTCCGTCGGACCAAGCCGAGCGATGACCTGATTACGCGGCTGGCACTGGCCGAGGAGGAAGGCGATACGCTTACCACGCAGGACATTGTGCTGCTTATCCGGCTGCTGCTGATCGCGGGTAATTCGACGACTACCGACATGCTGGGGGCGGGGGTTGTACAGTTGCTCAAAAATCCTGACCAATTGGCGAAATTCCGTGCGCGTCCCGATCTTCACGACAATGCGATGGATGAAATCCTGCGCGTCGAACCGCCAGTTACCCAAGTCCTCCGCAGCGCGCATCAGGATATGCAGGTCGCAGACAAGCAAGTGAAGCAGGGTGACACGATCCACATGTCTTTATTCGGCGTCCATTTCGATCCCGCGATGAACCCTGACCCGTTGAAGTTCGACATCGAACGCAAGAGCATCCAGCATTTTGCCTTTGGCGGTGGCGCGCATTATTGTTTCGGGGCTGGCCTCGGCAAAGCGCAGGCCAAGATAGCCCTGCCGATGCTGTTCGAGCGCTTCCCGAATCTCACCTTTGCGCCGGAGCGTGAGGTGAGGCACAAGATTGCACCTGCGTTTAACGGCTATGGTGAGATCTGGTTGGTGAAGTAGTTAAGCGCGCTTGGGCGGCCAAGGAAAAAAGCCTGATGTCCGTGCAACATAAGAAGCGTATTCGGGCCTCGTTTTTTTCATACCGCGCTCCAACAACGGCTTTCCTGACCATTTGGTCAGCGTGAAAGTCAGGAAAATCGGTCCAACGATGCTGATCCAGCCGGGAATGCCTGTTTCCGCCGCAACCAGCCAGATGCCCCACCATGTACAGGCGTCACCGAAGTAATTTGGATGGCGGGTATAGCGCCACAGGCCGGTATCGAGCACCGTTCCCTTATTTGCCGGATCGGCGCGGAACCGGTTGAGCTGCCCATCGCCAATTGTTTCAAATGCAATGCCGATGATGGCGATTAACGCGCCCGCTGCGCCGAGCGGTCCAATCACTGTCCGCCCGCCATCGCTGGCCCAAATGCCGAGCTGCGCAGGCAAGCAGGTGATGAATAATAAAGGCGCTTGTGTCAGGAACACCGAAAGCAGCGATGTTTTGGCCCAACTCCAGCCTTTTTTGTCCATCGTGCTACCGATGATCTTGGCATAGCGCGGGTCTTCGCCATGCGCGCGCCAGCGAGTCCACAGATGTAGCGCCAACCGCAGCCCCCAAAGCGTCGTCAACCCGAGCAGTAAATGTGAACGCGCGCCGGGCTGCCCGGATTGCGCCCATGTCGCCCACGCCAGCAGCAACATACCAGAAGCCCAAAAGGCATCTATGAACGATACATCGCGTATCTTGACGGAATAGGCCCACAGCAAAAGTATGACCACCAGCAACGCTGCGGCGTTTATCAGTAATGTCGACAAAACGGGCGTCATATTTAATCCTTTGCAATAACGCCGGTCATGCCCTTTGCAGGGTGCTTGGGCGTGACCTGCGCATAAATTTCAGCCACCTTTTTCATGTCAGCTACATAGTCGCCAGTAGGCCAGATGGCCGGACCCAAGCCGCCAGACTTTGACGGGTAATCCATCATCCCGACAACCAGTGGCACACCGGCGCCCATCGCGATATGGTAAAATCCGGTCTTCCACGCTTTGACGGTGCCGCGCGTGCCTTCGGGCGCGATAGTCAGCATGAATTCTTTGCGGCGCTTGAATTCATCGATCATTTGCTGGACGTAATTTTTGTTTGAAGTCCGGTCGACGGGAACACCGCCCATATCGAGCATGAAATTCGTGAACGGCCAGCGAAAAAGCGATGTCTTCGCCATGAAATGCGGCTTTATGCCAAGCTCGTCGGTCAAGCCAAGGAAATAGACGAAATCCCAGTTGCTGGTGTGGGGGGCCGCGATTAACACAAATTTCCGCGGCTCGGGGACAACGCCATGCGCGCGCCAGCCATTATGGCGGTATATGCCGACGAGCGTTTTACGAAACAAACGCGACAGCCAGCTTGGTTTGCGTTCTTTCAGCGACATTTAATCCTCCCCCAAACGCAATTCTTAGCGATGTTACACGCCTGCGCAAACGGCTTGTTTCACAAATACGCAAGCGCTAGGCATCCGGCTTCAATTTATAAAACAAGCGGGAAAACTCATGTCGCAAAGCGGGCCAGCCGCAATACCGGTTATATCCTCAACCGGATTGTTCACGCCATCGGATATTATTAGTAATGAAGAGTTGGTCGCAAGCTTCAACGCTTATGCCGACCGCTATAATGCGGCGAACCCCGACGCTGAGCCCTTGACCCACAGCTCGGTCGAATTTGTCGAAAAAGCGAGTGGCATCAAATCGCGGCATGTGATCGACAAGCGGGCGATCCTCGATCCTGACATCATGGAACCGCGTTACCCTGAACGCCCCAATGACCAGATTTCTTTGATGGCGGAGATTGGCGTTGCTGCTTGCCGTGATGCGTTGGAACGTGCGGGACGGGACATTGCCGATGTCGATGCCGTGCTGTGCGCTGCATCAAACATGCAGCGCGCTTATCCCGCGATGGCGGTCGAAATCCAGCACGAGCTTGGCATGCAGCGGGGTTTTGGATTTGATATCAATGTCGCTTGCTCTTCCGCGACTTTCGGTATCCAGACCGCCGCCGATTATATCCGCAGTGGCAACGCGAAATCGGTGCTGGTGGTCAATCCGGAAATTACCTCTGGCCATTTGAACTGGCGCGATCGTGACAGCCATTTCATCTTTGGCGATGTCGCCACTGCAATTCTGGTCGAGGCAAAAAATATCGCGCCTTCGAACCATTGGGAAATTATTGGTACGAGGCTCAAGACGCAGTTTTCGAATAATATCCGTAACAATTTTGGCTTTCTCAATCGCGCGCATGGCGATGGCCCTATCGATCAAAGCGGTCCGCGCAACGATAAGCTGTTCGTGCAAGAGGGGCGCAAAGTATTCAAGGAAGTGGTACCAATGGTCGGCCATATGATCCTGGAACATGCGACAAGTCTCGGCCTGTCGGGGAGCGATCTTCGCCGGCTGTGGTTGCATCAGGCAAACACCGGGATGAACCGCTTGATTTCGCAAAAAGTGTTAGGGCATGAGGCGAGTGATGATGAAAGTCCTACTGTGCTTGATACCTATGGAAATACGTCGAGCGCGGGCTCAATAATCGCATTCCACAAATATAATCAGGATTTGGTAACAGGTGATATTGGTCTGATTTGTTCCTTCGGCGCTGGTTATTCTGCGGGGTGCGTCTTTGTGAAAAAGTGCGCGGGTTAGTCACGTCACCAGTGAAGGGTGTTGCTTTGCGATATGATCAAATATCGATTCATGAAGGGGTTGGGTAAATTCGCAGCCGTAATAAACAGTGTCTTGCCAAGCAACGCGGGCTTGTAGACTTTGCATATTCGGCATTGCCAAATAAACCTTGGTCCCGGCCGGAATAAAATTACCGGTTTCCATACGAAACCCTGTCCGGGATAGGTCAATAACCGACACTTTAAATCTCGCGCCTGCCGCAACCAGCAAATCTGCTCTTAGGCTCACTGAGTTCCGTCGCGATTTTCGCTTATTTAATAATCGTTTCCATTCCGGATCTTCAAATTTCGAAGCCATATATTCTTCCGATGCGACATTATTATTTGTCAGCAAACGGAATGGACGCTTCTAAGTTCCTTGCGGATGCCTACTTTGCGGGCCGTGAGGGGGTAAGATTTGCGCCACTCCGCCGGCGGAGTGAAATCCCCGGCCCAAATCCCTCTCTTGGCTGCGATTGCATGATCTTCCTCGTCGCCATAGGCGCGGATGCCATAATATTCATGACTGACCGCCATACCCGCCTTGACTTGCGCGCTGCCGACATCTGGTATCTGGTCGACGGCACATTTGGCAATTGATCGCGAATATGCGTCTTGCGCGCTCACGCTGCATTTTAGGCCAGGCAACCGTAACATGGCTTCCAATGCGCCGCGTGCGGCTTTTCCGCATTCCCAGCTTATGCTCTTTGCATCTTTACAGACCTGGTTGAATTCCGGCGCATCAATGCCATCCAAACGGAATTTCTTAATGCCCGCATTGAAGCTATCCCCATCTAGGACAATGATTTTCTGACCAGCAGTAACCACGGGCGTTTGCACTTCACTAATATCGCTAAATCGCCAAGCTGCCCAGAACATCGCAAGCAACAGCACCCATAAGGTGAGGTTACGCAACAGGCGTTTGATGCGGATACGCAGAGGTACGGGAAAACGCGCCGGTCGCGGGAATTTTGGAGTCAGCGCCGGGCTCCGAACTCGGGATATTTCACCAGGATATGATCATATATCGCTTCGTGAAGGCGCTGTACGAATTCGCAACCATACATCTCCCGCTCGTGCCACGCTATATGGGCCTCAAGCGGCGCATAACCCGGTAGGGTGAGGAAAATGGTCTTGTCTTTTGGGATTAGCGATCCGGTCCGCATGCGGAAACCGGAGCGCGACAAGTCAACTACTTCTACCTGCTGCCGCCCGCCGCCATGTTCGCGAATACTGGCGGTAATGGACACGCCGCCGCGCTCAAACTCGCGGTGGTTGGAATTATATGGCCCTTCATCATTTGTATCATTCGCGGCCATTGGGAAACATCCTGCTGCTTTCATGCAGGATTATCCCAATTCCAAGTGTCAGTCGAGTACCATTGCGAGAACGATATAAATCAAAATGGGCGAACCGAAGCCAATTAGTGTTGCAACCGCAAAGATCAGGCGAACAACCATTGGGTCCATTCCGGACCATTTTGCGAGACCAGCGCAGACGCCGAGGATTTTCTTGTTGGCTTTATCAAGTGCCAAACGTGCCATTAGTAATACTCCCTAGAAAATTGGTGATGGGTATTGCCCGGTTCAGGCGAAAATGCCTGCCGTCGGCGCAATGGCTGGTGCTATGCTGATGCCGATGGTGACGAAAGCACATATGATTGCTGCAAAAGCGGAGAGAATGTGGTTACGTGAGGAGGTGTTCATATTCATGTCCTTTATTGGTCGTCGGTCTTAAGCGACGAGCGATACAAGTGGTGTGACGGCGGGAGCAACGCTCATGCCAACGGTGATGAATGCGCATACAACAGCAGCAAAAACCGATGCGATTTGGTTACGTGAAGAGAGAGTCATTTTAATTTCCTTTTTTGATCTGCCGGACCATTCCGGCTATGCCAGAGTTACTGCACAGGGCGTGCCAGTTTAATCAAAATGTTTAAATACATGAGCTTAGGTAAATTCTTGCATTCCCGACAGTATTATAAAAAATCATAAATTGGGAAAATATACCAATAGTTGGCAATGGAGTTTGCCAATTATCCGGTTGACCGCGGCGGTCTATTCACTAGCAGAAGCCCTTATGGCCCTGTCTCGCCTGACCCTGACTGATTTTCGCAATCATGCCGCGCTGACATTGCAGCCGGAGGCACAGTTCATTGCGCTGCATGGAGCAAATGGCGCAGGGAAAACCAACATCCTGGAAGCGGTATCATTATTAGTACCCGGGCGCGGCCTCCGTCGTGCGGCTTTGTCGGACATGATACGTACCAGCGGTTGCGACGGATTTACGGTGTCGGCAGAGATTGAAGGCACGACCATCGGAACTGGCGTCGATACAGAACAGCCCGAACGGCGTAGGGTGCGGGTGAATGGCAGTAATGCAGCTATCAACAGTCTGGCGGAATGGCTGGCAGTGATTTGGCTGACCCCGTCCATGGACCGGTTATTCGTCGATGGAGCAAGCGCGCGTCGCAGATTTCTGGACCGGCTCGTATTGGCGCTGGAGCCAAACCATGCGCGCCACAGCAGCCGTTATGAAAAGGCAGTGCAGCAGAGGAACAAGCTGCTCACCGGCCCTGCCTCGCCCGATGCTATGTGGCTCGACGCATTGGAGGCCCAGATGGCAGAGAGCGGTGCAGCCATTATCGAGGCACGAAACCGGATGGTGGATGCCCTGCGCGAACAGCTGGCAATCGCGCCTCAAGGGCCGTTTGCCATTCCGGAAATCCGTCTCGTTGATAAAGAAGCCGTGCCCTCAGCTGGTCTTGCCGATGCGTGGCGCAAGGGGCGGAGGCGGGACGCCGCTGCAGGTCGAACGCTAATTGGTCCTCACCGTGCGGATTTGGATGTTACACATTTGCTATCTGGCCAACCGGCCGACCGATGCTCCACGGGAGAGCAAAAGGCTTTGCTGCTATCGCTCATCCTTGCACATGCGGCGCTGGTCTCAGCCCAACGCGAAGCGCCGCCTATCCTCCTGCTGGATGAAGTTGCAGCCCATCTCGATCCGTCGCGGCGCGAGGCCTTGTTCGAGAGGCTAGCGGAAACCGGGGCGCAGGTCTGGATGACCGGCACCGAGCCGGAGCTGTTCAACGGAATTGGCCCAACGGCGCAACTGGTCGCCGTCGGAACCTAGATCATTCCGCCTTGCTTGCCTTCTTCGCCGAAGCTTTTTTCGGTGCCTTCGGCTTGCTGGCTTTGGGTGGGGCTGGGGTGACCTCGAAGGCAGGCTCGCCGTCCTTGATATGCACCGCAACCTCACCGCCATGTACCAGCTTGCCAAACAATAATTCCTCTGCCAGCGGCTGCTTGATCTTCTCCTGAATGAGGCGGCCCATCGGGCGGGCGCCGTACAGCTTGTCATAGCCGCGTTCGGTCAGCCATGCGCGTGCTTCGTCGTCGAGCTTGATGTGCACATTCTGGTCCGCCAGTTGTAGCTCAAGCTGCAGAATGAATTTGTCGACAACGCGCGCGACGACCTCGGTGGGTAAATACCCGAACGGCACAGTGGCATCCAGACGGTTCCGGAATTCGGGCGCAAACATCTTTTTGACCGCTTCGTCGCCAGCATCTTCCTTGCTGATGTTATTGCCGAACCCGATGCCTTCCTTCGCCATGTCACTCGCACCGGCATTAGTGGTCATAATCAGGATCACATTGCGGAAGTCGACAGTCTTGCCGTGATGGTCAGTTAGACGGCCATTATCCATCACCTGCAACAGGATGTTAAACAGGTCAGGATGCGCCTTTTCGATTTCGTCGAGCAGCAATACACTGTGGGGGCTTTGGTCGACAGCATCCGTCAGCAACCCGCCCTGGTCAAAGCCGACATAACCCGGAGGTGCACCGATCAGGCGGCTGACGCTATGGCGCTCCATATATTCGGACATATCGAAGCGCTTGAGCGGAATGCCAAGGATCGACGCCAGCTGGCGCGCGACTTCGGTTTTACCGACGCCGGTAGGACCGCTGAACAGATAGCTGCCGATTGGCTTTTCAGTGTCGCGAAGGCCTGCGCGGCTGAGTTTGATGGCGCTTGCCAGCACCTCGATTGCCTTGTCTTGGCCAAACACGACGCGCTTCAAATCGGCCTCAAGTGTTCCGAGCGCGGTCTTGTCATCGGTAGACACCTGCTTAGGCGGAATGCGTGCGATCGTTGCAATAACAGCCTCGATTTCGCGGGCGGTAATGAGCTTGCGGCGCTTCGACGGTGCAACAAGCATTTGCATCGCGCCGACTTCGTCGATGACATCGATGGCTTTGTCAGGCTGCTTCCGGTCATTGATGTAACGCGAGGATAGTTCGACAGCGGCTTTCAGTGCATCCGGGGTGTATTTGACCTTGTGATGCTCTTCGAACGCGGTGCGCAAGCCGGCGAGGATCTTGATCGTGTCCTCGATGCTTGGTTCATTGACGTCGATTTTCTGGAAACGGCGGAGGAGCGCGCGGTCCTTTTCGAAATGATTGCGGAATTCCTTGTAGGTGGTTGAACCGATGCACCGGATAGTGCCGCCGGACAAAGCCGGCTTAAGCAGATTAGAAGCGTCCATCGCCCCGCCGCTGGTCGCGCCCGCGCCGATTACTGTATGGATTTCGTCAATGAACAGGATTGCATCGGGTAGCTTTTCAAGCTCCGATACAACCGCTTTCAGCCGCTCTTCGAAGTCACCACGATAGCGTGTGCCCGCGAGCAACGCGCCCATATCGAGCGAGTAAATGACGGCAGGTAGCAAGACTTCCGGGACTTGCTTCTCCACAATCCGGCGGGCCAAACCTTCGGCAATCGCGGTCTTCCCCACGCCGGGCTCGCCGACATAAAGCGGGTTATTCTTCGAACGGCGGCAGAGGATTTGCACGGTGCGGTCAACTTCGGCAGCGCGCCCGATAAGTGGATCGATACGCCCTTGCTTGGCCTTTTCGTTCAGATTGACAGTGAATTGATCAAGCGCGCCTTCTTTCTTGTCCTTCTTGGATTTGGCGTCTTCTGGCTCTTCACCCTTTTGCTCGCTGCCCGCAACTTGGCGCGGCTCGGCAAGCTTGCCGTCCTTGCCGATGCCGTGGCTGATATAGGATACCGCATCGAGGCGGCTCATGTCCTGCTGTTGGAGGAAATAGACAGCGTAGCTCTCTCGTTCAGAGAATAGGGCTACCAATAC
>JBGSVG010000142.1:0-3899 GCA_041753095.1 Sphingorhabdus sp.
GACTTGTTCGAACGCGGCAAGATTTTGCTGACCGGGTGCGAAATGCTGGTCATCGATGAGGCTGACCGGATGCTCGATATGGGCTTCATTCCCGACATCGAGCATATCTGTACGAAGCTACCAGCGACGCGCCAGACATTACTGTTTTCGGCCACGATGCCACCGCCCATCAAGAAGCTGGCCGACAAGTTTTTGTCGAACCCCAAATATATCGAAGTAGCGCGTCCCGCGACGGCCAATATCAACATCGAGCAGTTTCTGGTCAACGTCTCGCCGATGAAGAAGCGCGACGTTTTGCGTGATTTAATCCGCAGCGAAAAAGTCTCCAACGCGATCATCTTCTGTAACCGCAAGACAACGGTGCGCGAGTTGAACACCAGCTTGCAGCGCCACGGCTTGCGCTCGGGCGAGATCCATGGCGATATCGATCAGGAATCGCGTCAGAAGCAGCTCGAAGCGTTCAAGAACGGCGACATCGATCTGCTTGTCGCGTCCGACGTCGCTGCGCGCGGCTTGGATATAAAGGGCGTCAGCCATGTGTTCAATTTCGACGCGCCCTGGCATCCCGATGACTATGTGCACCGGATCGGCCGGACCGGCCGGGCAGGGGCAAAGGGCAAAGCCTTCACCTTCGTCACCAAGGCCGACGAAGAAGCGATTGCCAGCATCGAAAAACTGACCGGCATGAAAATCGAGCGGTTGGGCCAGATTGAAGCACCGGCAGTGGATGCCGAAGAGCGTGCCCCTGCCAAACGCGGACGCAGGACCCCGTCTGCAACGCAAAAGGTCCAAAAGCCCGAACAGGACAAGCCGCAACCAGCGTCCCCACCCATCGAAAAGAAACCAGCAAGATCAAAGCCTGCACCGAAGCAAGAGGCCGATGACGCCGTTGGCGATGATGGCTGGAATGGCCCGATGCCGGGTTTCCTGAGCCAGACAATTCCCACCTGAGCACAAAAAAAGGGCCCGCAAAGCGGGCCCCTTCTTTTTGCGTGGGTGCGACGGTCAGAACTTACCGCGCACGGTCACACCCAAGGTCCGTGGTTCGGCGAGAAATGCCGAAAACAGCTGGTTTGCTGTCGCAAAACTCGGGCTTCCGAAATTCTGGACTTGGGCAACAGTGTTCGAACCTTGGAATGGCGTGTTAAACGCAACTTGGGCATAATTCTGATTAAACAGATTTTGCGCCCAGAGCTCCACCGCCCACTTCTGCTCTGCACCGCGAATGCCGATGCGGGCATTGACCGTGGCAAAGCCATCCTGTTCTTTTTCGGGAAACAGGTCTGAACCTGTATTATAATCACCTGTTAGCCGTGTATCTATATAGAAAAGACCCGACATGCCGCTTGAACCGATATCGGGGGTCCACGCTAAGCTGCCAGTGACAACATGTTCAGGCGCATTTGATAGATTGTCTCCGGGCAGAAGAAATAGTGCCGGATCGAGCGGTGTGCCGGTATTGCGGCCTACCAAGTCTTTATTGAATTTCGTCTGCGCATAAGTGTAGCCAAGCGTCACAGCAAGGTTTTTGCCCGGATAGGCTGATGCTTCGATCTCAACGCCTTGCGAACGTACGCCGGGCTTGATGTCGCCAGTAGCGCATGTCCCGGTTGCCCCGGACGGATCGCTATCTGTCGTTCCTAAATCGGCACTACAACCAGCAACGTTCTGGACCAAGAAAACCGATCCGTTAAAAGTATTCAGCTGAAAGTCCGAGAAATCCTGACGGAAAGCTGCGACGTTAAGATTGAACCGGCGACCATTGTATTTGAAGCCAATTTCATAAGCATCGACTTTTTCGGCATCGAATTGCAGGTTTGCAGTATTGAAGCCTGCGTTACGACCGCCGAACTGACGCGGATCGGACGGCGAATATATCGGTTGGCCAAGCGCCGACCGATCAAGATTGAAACCTCCCGCCTTATATCCTTTTGAAAATGAGGCATAAGTAAGTAGATCGTCGGTAGGCTTGTACGACAACACCGCCGTGCCGGTAAATTCGTCTTCCTTGCGTTGATCGTTCAGATTGAGGGCATTCAGACTGGATGATGAATTGCCTTGGCAGGTCAGGTTCACAATAGCACCAGCCAACGCTTGCAACGAAGCAGGAAGCGGTGTCAAACCACCCGTCAGATATGGAGCAAAAAACGCCTGCTGTGTCGGGCAGACCGTGTTATTGTTGTTGAACGCGGCACGGAATTTCTTGTCTTCATTGGTGTAGCGAATACCAAGCGTAAGATTAAGGCTATCGGTAAACCTGATAACGTTATGCGTAAAAAACGCGTAATTTCGGCTCCGTTGATAATAATTGGAAATATTGTCACCGACATTGTTTACCGTCGAAAGCCGGTCAAGGCCCGCCAGAAATATTGGTGCTGCTGCCCCTAAACTGCCAGAAATTGCCTGGCGGCCTGTTGCTCCGCCCAATGCGGCCTGCGGCGTCGTGCCAAGGCATCCCGGTTGAGTAGTATCACGAAGCAACGCGTTGGGGCTAAGCAGCACAACAAGCCGGCACGCTGCATAAGCGCCATACTGATTCCCAAATTGGATGTTATCCGACACACGCAGTTTTTCATTCGAGAAAAAGCCACCAACTAACCAGTCGAGCTTATCGTCGAAGGCGGAACCTTGAAGTCGGAGTTCTTGCGTGAATGTCTTGAACTGCCGGAACGCATTGCCATCGTTGGCCCGATAAAGAATATCAACGTTCGAATAATCGATATCGCCAGCCGATTCAGCTTTGTAATCGCGATATGCAGTAATCGACGTAAGCGTCGCACTCCCGAGTTCAAAGTTGAGTTCGCCCGAAATTCCGTAATCTTCGGTTAGAGCCTCATAACTACGATTGGTGTTCACTGCGATCTGGCGGTTATACGGATCGCCGCCATTGGGGAACCGGCCGCCAAGGCTAGTCAAAACATCGACTATCCGGTTGCCGCTTGGTGATCCACCTGCACCTGCTGCGCGAACAGAGAAATCGCCTGGCACACCGGGAGTGGGATCGAACGTTTCGAGCGTCGAAATATAGGTCGCAGCGCAGCAAGCTTCGTTGCGGTGGGTGTAATCGCCGATCAGCCGGAACGAAACACTGTCATTTGGTTCAAACAGCACCTGGCCGCGAACGAAATACCGGTCACGGTCGTTAATGCGGTTGACGACGTTCCCAGCAGCGTCAACGTTTTTGTAAAAACCATCGCGCTTCGACCAGACGCCGTCAATGCGGGCAGCAATGGTTTCACTTATTGGCCCTGTTACACCGCCAGACAAGCGAAAATAATCATAATTGCCATAGGTCGCCTCTGCACTCGCGCCAAATTCAAACGAAGGCTTTTTAGTAATGATATTCAGCAAACCTGCGGAAGCATTGCGACCAAATAAGGTGCCCTGCGGGCCACGTAAAACCTCGATGCGGTCCAGTTCGCCCAAATCGTTCAGCCCCGCACCGGTCCGGCTACGGTAAACACCGTCAATAAAAACCGCGACCGAACTTTCGAGGCCAGGATTATCGCCAACCGTGCCGATTCCGCGAATACGCGCAGAACCGTTTGCCTCCGACCCAGTTGATGAAACCAGCAATGACGGTGCCAACTGGTTAAGCTGACGAATATCGTTAGCACCCGAATTTTGCAGCGATTCTGCATTGACGGCGGAAACTGCCAGTGGAACCTCCGAAAGTGCCTCCGATCTGCGCGTCGCTGTTACAATGATGTCGCCTTGACCTGCGGTTTCTTCCTCAGCCTGCGGCTCTTCCTGCGCAAATGAAAGCGTTGGCATCGCCAGAGCGATGCATGCTGCAGAAAATTTTAGTGCGTGGATAAAGGTTTTGTCACGTCCCGACATCGCATACTCTCCTGTTTCGACATTATTTTGTAACAATGTAGCTTAGACGCATACGAATG
>JBGSVG010000143.1:0-5418 GCA_041753095.1 Sphingorhabdus sp.
CATGATCATGCCATTGACCAGCACCACGGCAGTCCAGATTTTGATATTATCCAGCATCCGCCGTGCAGGCGCTTCGAGCGCCAGCGCAAATCCGGTCTGCGTGATACCCAGCGCCAGCAGCGCAATTGTCGGCGGCATCGAATTGCTTAAGGCAGACCCCGGCACGCCGATCATCGCCACCGGATACGGACCGAAATAGACCAGCATTTCAAGCGCGATCGCGCCGCCCACAGCCCAGGCCCATGGATTGCGGATTCGCCCCTGCTGCCATGCGTAACCAAGCTGATGGACCGCCAGCCAGACAAAGAGGAAGTTGACGAAGTTGATATAGGCCACATCGAACTTCAGGCGGGCCACATCGACGAGCACTGCGCTCGCAACAAGGCCAAAGAACGAGCCAAGCCCGAAACGCTGCCACAAGCCCCATGTCCACGGCACCAGCGCAGATACAATCAGATAGACCGCCAGAAACCATACCGGCACCAACGCCAGCTGCGCCGCCATCGATACAATTTTCCGCTCGACACCCATCGCCGTGCCAAAGGCAGCAAAAAGCGTCCAGATCAGGAATAACGGCATGACCGGATTAATCAGCCGCTGCACTCTCCCGCCGAACCAGTCGGCATAATGGCCGTCGTTCCGTCGGGTCGCCGCCCAGGACACGCCGTTGGAGAAACCGCCCACGAGAAAGAAAATCGGCATCACCTGAAATCCCCAAGTCAGCCACTGAGTCCACGGAATGATGCCGAGCAAATGTCCGCCTTCGACTGCACCGTCTTTCATATAAGGCGCTGCAACCAGCCAATGACCAACTACGACGGCGAGAATCGACAATGCACGCAGGAAGTCGACATAGCGGTTCCGCTCCGGCAAAGCTTGGATCGCCATTTCATGCGCGCGGGACCACAAAGTCTTTCTCGCAACTTCTTCGGCCATCTCCCACTCCTGTCCACAACAGTAATTTAGCCTACCGGTTTTGAAATCCCTGTCAATTGTTCCTCCTTTGTTCAAAAAACAACTTTCCTACACGCCGCAAATTTGTTTTATCCTCTTCGATGAAACACACACGCTCCCAACCAACCCGCCGCCCCACGCCAAGCGCGCAGTCGCTGGTTCCGGCCTCTCCATCCACCCCTGTCATAAAGGGCGTCCCGCCAGGCGCGCATTATGTCCCGCCGCCGTTTGATCCGGTACCGGTCAGGCCGCGCCATGATGGTTGGACGCCCAAGAAGCAGCGCGACTTTATCGAGGCGCTGGCGGCGACCGCCTGTGTCGAGGATGCGGCGCGTGCCGTCGGCATGTCGGTGGGCGGTGGCTATGCCTTGCGGCGGACCGCGCGCGGCTATGCGTTCAATCTCGGCTGGGAAGCGGCGCTGATCATCGCGCGGCGGATCGTTGCCGACAATCTGATGACTGCGGCGATCCGCGGCGAACAATCGCGCTGGGTGCGCGAAGAGGGCGTTACCACCTACACAAGGCAGAATACGAAACTGTCGATGACACTGCTCGACCGGATAAATCCGGCAACGGCGCTGCCCGAAATTCTCGCGGTCGCCACGCGGTTCGACTGCTTTCTGGAAATGATCGACGATGGCCTGAATGCGGCGGAGCTTTGGGATTATTTTTTCGACGAGGCGTTGCCGCCGAGCGAAATCGAGGCCCGCGACAGGGTAAGGGCGGCGCTTCAACTTACTGAGGATTCCGCCATTTTTGAGCGCGATTCCGATGAAGACGACGCGCGCGACGATGATAGCTGCGAGGAACCGCCCATCGAGTATAAGTCGATGGACGGCGCGCCCGCTTCCTATCCGCCCGCTGCACCCTATATAGACGCGAAACTTATTCAGGAGCCTTCGACTATGCGTAAAGCCGTTCTTGCCCTTGCCCCGCTCTCCCTCCTTGCGCTGGCCGCCTGCGGCGAAGGCGGGGCCATTGACGCCAATCTCAAATCCACCATCCGCCAGTCGATCGTCGCAAGCTGCGCCGCGACCGCGCAGGGGCAGATTCCCGAAGGCGTTTCGGTCGATGTCAGCAAGGTCTGCGATTGCGCCGCCGACAAGGTGATGGCCGATCACAGCGTAAAGGACATGGTCGCCAACCCACCCTCACCCGCTGAAGCGCTCGACAAGGTCAAGGCCTGTGTCAGCGAGATCGGCCCGGTGACCATCGCGCCGCCTGCGGAATAGAACACGGCGACTGACAAGGCGACATGCGGCGTGTAGACAGGTTCTGTCATGTGGGCGTCATGTTGATCTGCAACGCGCTCGGCACCGAATTTGGAGATACAGATGCGTAAATTGTCGCCGTTCCTGCCATCATCCTTGTTGGCTTCCTGCCTGATTGCAGCACCTTTGCTGGCGCAAACCGCCCCTGCCCCCGCCAAGCCACCGGTCACCACCTCCGACGGCTATCTGAAGGCGGGTCAGGCCGAGCTGAAGCGCCTGATCGCGGACAAGCCCAACAACCGCAAGGCGCGCAATGTCATCATCTTTATCGGCGACGGCATGGGGGTCGCCACGCTGACCGCTGGCCGCATTTTCGAAGGGCAGCAGCGCGGGGTGGACGGCGAATCCTATGTGGCCGAAATGGACCGCCTGCCGCACACGGCACTGGTCAAAACCTATTCGCACGATGCGCAAGTCGCCGACAGCGCGCCGACCGCCACCGCCATCGTTGCAGGCGTCAAGACCAGGAACGGCGTGATTGGCGTTGGCCCCGAGGCGGTGGAGAATGACTGCGCTGCGACCGCTCCGTTCAAGGTGCCGTCCTTGTTCAGCATCGCCGAAGACAAGGGGCTGGCCACCGGTATTGTCTCGACCGCGACGATCACCCACGCGACGCCCGCCTCTACTTACGCCCATGTCGCACAGCGCGATTGGGAGGTGGACGCCAATATGCCCGAGGCGGCCAAGGCGGCAGGCTGCACCGATATCGCGCGGCAGATGGTCGAATGGCCGCATGGCAACGGGCTTGAGGTCATGCTCGGCGGCGGGCGTCAGCATTTTTTACCTGCGACGGTAACCGACCCGGAATATGCCGACAAAAAAGGCAAACGCGCCGACGGCAAGGACCTGTCCGCCGTCTGGAAAGCCGCCAACCCGAATGGCGCTTATGTGTGGAACAGCGACAGTTTTGCGGCGGTTGACGCGAAGAAAGCGACCAAGATGCTCGGCCTGTTCGAACCCTCGCACATGCAGTTCGAGGCCGACCGGACTGCGGCGGGGAACAAGGAGCCCTCGCTCGCCGAAATGACGACCAAGGCGATTGCGATGCTGTCGAAAAACCGCAAGGGCTATGTGCTGATGGTCGAGGCCGGTCGCATCGACCATGCGCATCACGGCGGCAATGCGCGACGTGCGCTGCAGGATACGGTGGCGCTGAACACCGCGCTAAAGGCCGCGATGGATGCGGTTGACCTGCGCGATACGCTGATTGTCGTCACCTCGGACCATAGCCACGCCTTCACCATGGCTGGCTATCCCGAGCGCGGCAATCCGATATTAGGTGTGGTGTCAGCGCCCATCGGCACGCCGACGCTGGCGAAGGACGGCAAGGCCTATACGACTTTGGGTTATGCCAACGGTCCCGGCGCAGTCACCGCGACCGAGCGGCCTGACCCGTCGAAGCAGGACACCGAAGCGCTCGATTATCGTCAGCAATCGCTCGTTGGGCTATCCAGCGAAACCCATGGCGGTGATGATGTTGTAGCGCGCGCGGCGGGGCCAAAGGCGCATCTGTTCAAGGGCACAATCGAGCAGAACACGATCTTCCACATCATGCGGTCGGCCCTGGGAATTTAGCGCCAGACGTTCGATGCGGTGGCCATGCTCTCGATGGCGTGTTCGGTGCTGTGTTCGATGATCCAGCGGATTCGCTCGACGGTTTCAAGCTCCAGCGGGCGCGCAAATTTGACGCCGCAGCGTTCGCC
The DNA here is from genome assembly GCA_041753095.1 of Sphingorhabdus sp. GTDB lineage: Bacteria > Pseudomonadota > Alphaproteobacteria > Sphingomonadales > Sphingomonadaceae > Sphingorhabdus_B. The sequence continues at coordinate 3,929 of JBGSVG010000143.1, forward strand.
CCGGACCCAGCTCACGGTGCCCATGATTTCGACTTCGGCAAAACGGACCAGCGCGGTCGCGCCTTCGCGGGGTGGCTCTGCCAGCTGCAAGCGGCAGCCGAGCCGCGACAGATTTTCAACCTTGCACCGCGCGGTGCGACCTGGCGTTTCAAGCCCGGCATCCAAAGCCGCCTGCAACCGCGCCATGCCGCGATTGCCAAGTTTTCCAAATGTCCGCTGGATACCCATATCGCCCAGCTTACAGACGCAGGGTGAAGGAATGGTTAGTGCAGGCAGGTGAAGTGTTTACGGCGGCCTGCTTAGGTAAAGTGCAGGCGGCGATATTTGCCCCGAAAATACAGCAGCGGGTCGCGACGCGGCTCGAAACTCGCCTTTTCAACGCGGCCTATCAGAATGAAATGGTCACCCGCCTCGTGTAGCGAATCGCGATGGCATTCGAATATGCCAAGAGAGCTTGGCAAAATCGGCGCGCCATATTCACCGACTTCCCAGCGCGTTCCGGCAAAGCGGTCTTCGCCTTTCCCTGCGAACAGGTTCGACACCGGCTGCTGGCCGATCTGCAGCACATTGACCGCAAAGCTCTCCACCGAGCGCAGCACTTCGGCACTGCCTGCGTTGTTGGCGATGCACACCAGAAGCAGCGGCGGATCGAGCGACACGCTGGTAAAGCTGTTGGCGGTAAGGCCGATGGGTTTGCCGTCTGCCGCATGCGCGGTGATGATGGTGACGCCAGTCGCAAAGCAGCCCATCGCATCGCGTAAAGTCCGCGCATCGGACCCTGAACGATATTCAGGGATGAAACGCGGCTGCTTCCGCTCAAGGAAGTCGATAAGCACCCCGTTAAATGCTTCGGTCCGCTCGGCAACGACCAGTAGGCCCGAGCCCTTTACGTCTATGGCTTCAACATTCGGAAAGGCCGATGTGAAGGCGGGTTGGGATTCGCCCGCAAGGCTACCGAGCGCGCCACGCACGATGAGCACGGGTACATTGATGTGCGGCCCGGCATTTTCCAGCCGCGCATCTATGCCATCGGTATCAAACGCATCGAACAGACTATTGTCAAAGTCGGGCTTAACCAGGCCCTGCCCCAAAGCCGCCGACATGGCTTCCGCTGATGCTTTTACCGCCGCAGCATCGGCATGCACGGGCGGGTCTAACAAAATCAATCCCGACGCCAAAGTCGCCGCATCCTCCGCCAGCGCCGCGGTGGCGATCCAGCCGCTATGCGTCGCCGCAACCACGACGGGCCGTGTCCGCATCTGCCCCAGCACGGCGCGTAGGTCCTCGACATAGGCATCGAAATCATAGCGCGCGTCATTGGGCCAGTCGCTACCGCCATGCCCGCGCAGGTCGACATTGATGACATGCCGCCCAGCCTGTTCCAATCCAAGCGCCACATTTTCCCAGACCTTGCGCGTCTGGCCAAAACCGTGGAGCAGTATGATCGAGGGATCGTCGGCACTGCCGATATCGTCCGCTTCCAGCCTGAC
>JBGSVG010000144.1:0-11526 GCA_041753095.1 Sphingorhabdus sp.
CCGCAGCGGAAGCCGAAGCCCAATGCGGCGCTGCTCTCGGTCTCGAAGCTGAAGCTTGCATCGTTGAGGCGAAGTTTGCTGATGCTTTCGCGCAGTTTTTCAAAGTCCGCGGCGTCGGTGGGGAACAGGCCGCAGAACACCACGGGCTGCACTTCCTTGAAACCGGGGAGCGGTTCGGCGGCGGGGCGCTTTGCGTCTGTGATAGTGTCGCCGACGCGGGTCTGCGCGACTTCCTTGATCTGCGCGGTGATGATGCCGACCTCGCCCGCCGCGATTTCGGTCAGGATCTCGAGCTTGGGCCGCATGCAGCCGACGCGGTCGACCAGATGCTTTGTGCCGGCGGCCATGAACTGGATTTCCTGGCCCTTTTTGATGACGCCGTCGATCACGCGGATCAGGATGACGACGCCGAGATAGGGGTCGTACCAGCTGTCGACGAGCATGGCCTTCAGCGGCGCATCGCGGTCGCCCTTTGGCGGGGGGATGCGGGTGACGATGGCCTCGAGCACCTCGGCGATGCCGATGCCTGACTTGGCCGACGTGAGGACGGCGTTGTCGGCGGGGAGGCCGATGATTTCCTCGATTTCGGCCTTGACCTTGTCAACCTCAGCGGCGGGAAGGTCTATCTTGTTGATAACAGGGACGATTTCATGGTCGTGCTCGATCGACTGGTAGACATTGGCGAGCGTTTGCGCCTCGACGCCTTGCGCGGCGTCGACCACGAGCAGCGCGCCTTCGCATGCGGCGAGGGAGCGCGAGACTTCATAGGCGAAGTCGACATGGCCCGGCGTGTCCATGAGGTTGAGTTCGTACAGCAGGCCGTCGTTCGCGGTATAGGCGAGCCGAACGGTCTGCGCCTTGATGGTGATGCCCCGTTCCTTCTCGATCTCCATATTGTCGAGCACCTGCCCCTGCCCCGACATCTCGCGGTCGGAAAGCCCGCCTGTCTGCTGGATCAGCCGGTCGGCCAAGGTCGACTTGCCATGGTCGATATGCGCGATAATCGAGAAGTTACGAATGCGGGAGAGCTCAGTCATCCCGCGCCCCTAGCAGGCGGCTGCAACCGCTTCAAGCGCGTCACCCGATTTCGGACCTGACAAGCCGTTCGCGCTCTGCTAGGCGCGCGCCATCATGCTCAATCTGAATGGCATCACCGTGCGCCTTGGTGGACGCACTATCCTTGACCGCGCCACCGCTGCGCTGCCACCCTATTCGCGCGTCGGCCTGATTGGCCGCAATGGCGCGGGCAAATCGACGTTGATGAAGGTGATGATCGGCGAGCTCGAAGCCGACGACGGCAGCATGGAGATGCCGAAGAACACGCGCATTGGTTATATCGCGCAGGAAGCACCATCGGGCACCGCGACACCGTTCGAGACTGTGCTCGCCGGCGATGTCGAGCGCGCGGCGTTGATGGAAGAGGCCGAGCATTGCGCCGACCCTGACCGGCTCAGTGAGCTGCACGAGCGGTTGATTGCGATTGACGCTTATACAGCGCCAGCGCGAGCGGCGCGGATATTGGTCGGACTTGGCTTTGACGAGGAAATGCAGGGGCGACCGCTCGACAGCTACTCGGGTGGCTGGAAAATGCGCGTGGCATTGGCGGCGCTCTTGTTTTCGGAGCCTGACCTATTGCTGCTCGACGAGCCATCGAACCACTTGGATTTGGAAGCTACATTGTGGCTGGAAAACTTCCTCAAATCCTATCCCTCGATGATGGTGGTGATCAGCCACGAGCGCGATTTGCTCAACAATGTCGTCGATAACATCCTGCATCTCGAAGGCGGGGCGGTGACGCTTTACTCGGGCGGCTATGACTCGTTCGAGCGCCAGCGGGCAGAACGCGCGGCGCAATTGGCTGCGGCGAAGGCTTCGCAGGATGCACAGCGCGCGAAGTTGCAGGATTATGTTGCGCGCAACTCGGCGCGTGCCTCGACCGCCAAGCAGGCGCAGTCACGCGCAAAAGCGCTGGCGCGGATGCAGCCGATTGCCGCGATGGCCGAAGATCCGACGTTGAGCTTTGACTTTCCATCGCCCGACGAACTACGCCCGCCTTTGGTTACACTCGATATGGCGAGCGTTGGCTATGCCGAGAACAAGCCGATCCTTCAACGCCTGAACCTGCGGATCGACCCCGATGACCGTGTCGCTTTGCTTGGCCGCAACGGTAACGGCAAGACGACGCTGGCGCGGTTGCTTGCGGCGCAGCTTGCCCCGATGGAGGGCGGCATGGCGGCCTCGGGCAAAATGCGCGTTGGTTATTTCACGCAATATCAGGTCGAAGAACTTGACGGCAAGGATACGCCTCTCGAGCATATGAGCCGCCTGATGAAGGGTGCGACACCGGGTGCCGTGCGCGCGCAGCTTGGCCGTTTCGGTTTTTCCGGCGCCAAGGCGACAACGCTCGTTGGCAAGCTGTCAGGCGGCGAACGCGCGCGGCTGGCGCTGGCGCTGATTACCCGCGATGCGCCGCATATGCTGATCCTCGACGAGCCGACCAACCACCTGGACGTCGATGCGCGCGAGGCGTTGGTGCAGGCGCTCAATGACTATGAAGGCGCGGTGGTTCTAGTCAGCCCTGACCGGCATATGCGTGAATTGACCGCTGACCGGCTGGTTCTCGTCGATAACGGCACTGCGACCGAATATCAGGGCAGCATCGACGATTATACCGACATGATTCTGGGCAAAAGTCCCGCCAAGGAAAAGATGTCGAAGGCCGACCGCAAGGAAGACAAAAAGGCCCAAGCTGCCGCCCGTGAAAAGCAGGCGAAGCTTAAGAAAGCAGTCAGCGATGCCGAGGCTGATCTGGCAAAACTCGAAGTCGTGCTGTCAGCCATCGACAAGGCGATGTTCGATCCGCAGGCGGCGGCGAACGAGTATAAAGACCTGACCATGGGCGAGCTATCGCAGCGGCGCGGCAAGATCGTGGCCGCGCAAGAAGCCGCCGAGGCGCAATGGGTTAAGGCAAGCGAGGCTTTGGAAAAGGCGGGCTAAACGCGATCAAACCGGACGTTGGAAATCCATCGTCCAGTTGGTTTCCCACGTAATGCCGCCATCGACCGACATCGCCTGCTCCCAACGCGGTGACGGTGAATCCGTTCGTGACCAGATAAACCGGACGCGCAGCGGTTTGCCCTGATAAATATCCTCTGCGTAAAACGTGCCGGAGCCGTTTTCAAACTTGCCGATAACCGGCACATCAAGCGCGTGCGGACTGCGCCCGTCGAGCCACCAGATCGCCCATGATCGCGACACAGGATCGAATGACCGCAACGCGACCGCACGATATGTTCCGGTCGAAATGTGCAGCACATTATCTTCCAAATTGCCGTTGCCGCCCAGAATAGAATGGGTTTCGGCGGTGCCGTCGAACGTTTCCCAATCAGTGCTGTTCACCAGACGCTCGGTCAGGCGGCGGTGTTTGACATTCCAACGCCCGAACTCGAAATCGAAGTCATGGGATATTTCGCTCAATTCGGACATTGCGGCTCTGCTTCACATGATAGTTGGGAGTATGATGTTGCTAATATGTTCTTAAGTTTTGTCAAGATTTCATCGTCCGCTCACGCGCTTTCAGGGCACGCAAACGGTCGGGCAGTTGCGCCATTATGTCGCGCTGTTCTGACACGCTCGCGTTTTGCCATACGGCCAGTTCATTCAGCGACCGCCCGCAACCCAGGCAGTATTTTCCTGATTGGTCGAGGCTGCAAATATTCACGCACGGCGATGGCATTTCAGTCATCTTAAGCTAAACCTTTTTGAATGGCGGACAATGCCGCGCTGAACCGTGCCTCGCCTTCACCTTGTATCAGTGCGTATTGCACTCCGCGTCCGTCCAGTTCTGCGTTGCAAAGGTCAAAGAAACGGCGGCGTTCGCCGGGGGCGGCATAAACGCGAAGGCCGTCATCGATAAAGGGCAGGTCAATGTCGAGCAGCAGATAGAGGTCGGCATATCCGGTGAAGGCATTGAACCACGGATCACGCGCGTCAAACATCATTTCCGACCAGACAGCGGTAATCAAAGGGTCAGTGTCGAACAGCACCATTTGCCCTTCGCGCGAAGCGGCCGCGCGGTTCATTGCGTCCTGTGTTTCGGCGATGTGCACCAGTTCCGCCATACCGATGTTGGTGCCGTTCGCTTCGCAATAAGCGCGACCATATTCGGGGACGACCTCGCAACCCAGATGCGCCGCGAGCCGCGTACCCAAAGTCGATTTACCCGTGCTTTCTGGCCCGTGGAGGCAGATGCGTTTCATGCGCTCTGCACCTTCCGCCATTCGATAAGCCCCGCAATCGCCAGCACCAAAAAAACGCCGTACAGTCCGGCGGTCAGGTACAATTCCTTGGTCACATAAAGCGGGATCGAGATCAAATTGACGATAATCCAATAATGCCAATTTTCGACAAACCGCCGCGCCATCAATATCTGGCCTGCGACCGAGAGCATCGCAACCGAAGCGTCCCAATAAGGGTAACTGGTGCCGGTATAGGTGCCCATAAACGCGCCCCATCCCCAAATCGCCGCAACCGATCCGATGATACACATGCCATATGCCAAGGCGGGCAGGCGGCGGACGACAACTTCGCCTGCGTCGGCTTTATTGCGGTTCCAGCTCCACCAGCCATAGAGGTTCACGACTGCGAAAAATACCTGAAGCCCGGCATCGCTGTAAAGTTTGGCATCACGAAAAATGACGAAATAGAGGCTAACCATCACAATCGCGACAGGGAAATTCCAAACCGAACGCCGGATGATCAACAAGATATTGGCAATCCCGAAAAGAACTGCGACGATTTCGATTGCACTCATGGGCGCTGCTGTTGCCAGCGCGGATTGCTAAAATCCAGCCATTTACGCTTCGGCCTACGTCTCCTGCTTAGTTCTGCCAAACGGCCCGTTCAACCGAACAATGTTTAGGTTAAGGATTGCAGCAAAGCTGACCCAGACGAAATAAGGTACGATCAGCCAGCTTGCGAGTACCGAAAACTGCCGTAAGCAGAGCAGCAGCATCAGCACCGAAACCCACAGGAACACGACTTCAATCAGCGACCAGTCTGGCCGCTTAAGCGTGAAAAACAGCGGCGACCATAGAAAATGGCAGATGAAATTCACGGCGTATAGGATGATGATAGCGTTGCGACCTGCATCGTCCGGGGCACCCTCCCACGCAAGCACTGCTGCCCAAGCAGCAAAGCCCAGGATTAACGTCCACGCCGGACCAAAAAGCCAGTCGGGTGGCTGCCAACTTGGCTTTTTCAGATTGCGATACCACGGCCCGATACTGGTTAATACGCCACCCAGTCCGCCCAAAAGGACGGCCCAGACAATGGCGATGATGGTAAAAGTTTCCGGCATTCATTGCATATGGACGCGACGTCTGCGCTGCACAACAGGCGATTGACCGGCGGCGTGGACCGTGCAATCTCTCGTCATGGGATAAGGAGAGCAAAATGGCTGATAAGGCTGAAAAAAAGTCGGGCGACAAAAAGGCGAAGAAAAAGGGCGCGCCTTTCTCCGGCATGGCAGGCGCTTTCGATGCTGCCAATGACGCCACGATGGCGCTGGGGCCACTGGCTGGATTGGCACGCGAGGATTTTATCGGGGCGATTGGCCTGATGCTGCGGCAGACCGCGACCAACCCTGACAAGGCGTTCAAGGCCGCAGGGAATTTTTCTGAAGATGTCGTAAAGATCATGACCGGCCAATCGGACTTGTCTCCTGACCCCAAGGACAAGCGCTTCATGGACCCGGCGTGGACGTTTAACCCGTTTTTCAAGGCAGGCGCGCAATATTATCTGGCGGTACAAAAAGGCGTCAAAAGCTATATCGAGGATCTGGAACTCGATGCGCTCGAACGCGACCGCGCGAACTTCATTTCGCAGATCATCATCGATGCGATGTCGCCCACCAACAGCCTGATCGGCAATCCGACCGCGCAAAAACGGCTGGTGGATTCAGGCGGGCTGTCCCTCGTGAAGGGCCTGAAAAACGCCTATAATGACATGGTTCACAACGATATGATGGTGAGCCAGGTCAACAAGAAGCCGTTTAAACTGGGCGAGAATGTTGCGACGGCGAAGGGTGCGGTGGTCTACCGCGATGAACGGTTCGAGCTGATCCAATACGCGCCGACGACTGACAAGGTGTACGCGATCCCGCAGCTGACGATCCCGCCTCAGATTAACAAGATGTATATCAACGATCTGTCGCCCGAAAAATCGGTGATTAAGTGGCAGACCGATCATGGCATTCAGCCGTTCATGATCTCTTGGCGCAACCCGACCGACGAGATGGGCGTATGGGGCATGGCCGACTATATCGAAAGCTGCATCAAGGCGCTCGACGTCGTGTGTGACATCACCGGCAGCGACAAGGTCAATGTCTCGGGCGGCTGTTCGGGTGGGCAGACGATGTCGGTTTTGCTGTCGAAGCTGGCCTCGATGGGCGACGACCGCGCCAACGCAATCACGATGATGGTGTGCGTGCTGGAGCCGAAGCCAGGCGATACCGAGGCGTCGTCGTTGGTTAGCCACAACGGCATTGCGCTGGCACGGCAACGCGCGGCGAAGAAGGGCGTGATTGAGGGAAGCAGCCTTGCGCGCGGCTTTGCGTGGTTGCGGCCAAACGACCTCATCTGGAACTATGTGATAAACAATTATCTGCTGGGCGATGATCCCCCTGCATTCGACATATTGTTCTGGAACGCCGATGCGACCAACCTGTCGTCGGCGCTGATGGGAGACTTCCTCGAACTGTTCGAAGCCAACGCTTATGCCGCGCCGGGGACGTTCGAGATTGCCGATCACACGCTCGATTTGACCAAGGTGACCGGCGATATGTTCATTCTTGGTGGCACCACCGACCATATCACGCCGTGGCGTGCGTGCTATCGTTCAACGCAATTATTCGGGGCAAAAAATGTCGAGTTCATCCTGAGCCAAGCGGGTCATATGCAGGCAATCCTCAACCCTCCGGGAAATCCCAAGGCGAAATATTGGAAGCACAGCAAGAACAAGACCCCTGCTGACGTCGGCGAGTGGATGAAGGGCACCGAAGAAGTCGCCGGAAGCTGGTGGCCCTGCTGGATGGAATGGCTCCACGCGCGCTCGGGCAAGGAAGTTGCGGCGCCGGCGGCGCTGGGGAGCAAGGCATATCCTGCAATGGAGGCCGCGCCGGGATTGTACGTTTTGGAGTAGGGGGTAAAAGCCCCTTGCACCATCTAACCGATCGGTTAAACCATCTCTCGCGACCCAAAACAGGGCAAGGGGAACGAGTATGAGCAAGGGCCGCGAGCCAGTTTACAGCATGGAAACCGTCGATGGCCGCGTACTGCGGGTGGCGGTTTGGCGCGCCAGCATGGCGACTAACAAGCTTCCCATCCTCTTCTTCAACGGCATTGGCGCGAACATCGAGGCTATGGCGCCGATGGCGGAATTGCTTGATGATCGCGACTTTATCACCTTTGACATGCCGGGCATTGGCGGCTCGCCTGATCCGGTGGTGCCGTATAATGCCATCCTGATGTCGCGGATTGCGGCGTTGCTGCTTGACCGGTTCGATATGCCGCTGGTCGACGTCATGGGCGTCAGCTGGGGCGGGGCGATGGCGCAGCAATTCGCACTGCAGAACGGCGCGCGCACCAATAAGCTCATTCTCGTTGCTACAAGCGCCGGAATGTTGATGGTGCCGGGAAATCCCGCTGCGCTCCTGAAAATGGCTGACCCGCGCCGCTATATCGACCCCGATTATATGGCGAAGCATTTCAAGACGCTATATGGAGGCATGGTCGGCAACAAGGCGGAGCATATCAACCGTCTGAAACCGCCGTCGAAGACCGGCTATTTCTATCAATTGATGGCGATGATGGGATGGACCAGCGCGCCGTTCCTGCCGTTCATGAAAACTGAAACACTGATCATGATGGGCGGCGACGATCAGATCGTGCCGCTGGCAAATGGCAAGTTTCTCGACTTCCTCATTCCCAATAGCGAGTTGTTCGTGATCGCGGATGGCGGGCATCTGTTCCTGTTGAGCCATGTCGAGGAGAGCATCGCGGCGATCCTCGAATTTCTGGATCGGCCTGCGTTCGAGGCGCGGAAGGCCGCGTGACAGGAGAAGCAAGTTAAATGCCCAATATTCGCGCCAACGGCATCGATATCTTTTATGAAGAGAGCGGGAAACCGGACGCGCCGGTAATCCTGCTCGTCATGGGGCTCGGTGCGCAGATGATTGCGTGGCCCGACGAATTTATTCAGGGCCTCGTCGGCAAGGGCTTCCGAGTCATCCATTACGACAATCGGGATGTCGGTATGTCGCAGCGGATGGAAGGAGCGGTGGCTCCCAATCTGGTCTGGACGATGTTCAAGGCGCGCATCGGCTTACCTGTCAGCGTTCCCTACACACTGACCGATATGGCCGCAGACGGGATCGGGGTGCTGGATGCGCTGGGTATCAAAAAAGCGCATGTGGTTGGCGCGTCGATGGGCGGGATGATCGTTCAGCTGATGGCTGCGAACCACGCAGAGCGCACGTTGAGCATGACCTCAATCATGTCGTCGAGTGGTAAGCCGGGCCTTCCCGGTGCGCGCGCCGATATCCAGCGGCGATTCATGGTAAAGCGCTCGCCCGACGCCAGCCGTGACGAAGCCGTTGCGTTTGGCACCGAACTGGTTAGCTCATTTTCCTATCCCGATCCGGCCCGCCCAGCGAACGCCCATGCCGAAATGACCGCCAAGGCTTTCGACCGCGGCTATTATCCTGTTGGAACACGGCGGCAGTTGCTGGCGATCATTGCCGACGGCAGCAGGGTCGAGCGGCTAAAGAAGATCGCCGTGCCGACTTTGGTGGTGCACGGCGGCGCAGACCCGCTGGTGCCCAAAGAAGGTAGCGAGGACATCGCCCGCCACATCCCCGGCGCGCGGCTCGAAATCATTGAGGATATGGCACACGACCTGCCTCCATCGCAGGTCGGTCGCATGGTCGACCTGATTGCCGACCACGCGACCGCCTCTGCGCCGTTAGCGGTTGTCTAGCTGCGACCTTACCGCGCGCAATCCTTCGCGCGTAATACGATAGGGCGAACCACCGACGCTGCCGATCATCCGCTTGCGCCGTAGCTTCTGGAAAACCGTTAGTGTGCAGTCGTCCAGCCGCCAGCCGTCGCGGTTCATGCAGTCGACTTCGATTATCCGACCACGTTCGTCGAAGCGGTGGATAATCGACCCGCCTTGCGCCAGCGCGTGCAGCACGTGCTGTTCATATTTTGAAATGTTCATTGAAACATACCCGTAGAAATTGATCAGGGGCCAGCAGGCACGCATTTGCGCCTCTGGAGCCAATAACAGCAGGCCTGCGCGACGCGCGGCATGCTGGATCAACAGGTGGCAATCTCTTTCATATTTCCCTCAAATGGAGCGCATAAATTAACCGATCCGTCCGATTTTGCAAGTCTCCAGAATTTTTTGTGCTGCGCTGCACAATTTTAGGGTTGCACCTTCAGGTGGCTGCGATAACTTGCGCGCATGTCGACTAACCCGCTCCTGCTCGAAGCCATCGCACTCAAAAAATGTGTAACCACTGTGTATAACGGTGTCGCGATGAAGCTGGCGCCTCATGTTTTATATTCGAAAAACAATGCGCTTTTTATCGACGCAATTACGCTGGAGAAACATGGAGAACCGCCGCGTGAGAAAAAGCTCGGGGCGTTCCATCTTCAAGGGCTGAACGAACTGCAAGTGATTGACGAGCATTTTGAACCGGACGAGCTATTCGAACCAGACGCCGAAAAATATGAAGGCGTTGCGTTGTTCAAGGTGAGTGCCACATAACATAATGATTGACCGGGCAATGACAGTTGCCAACATACCGCGATGTGTAATCATTATCGCAACAATCCAGGCGCAATTCCATCTTGGCGTGAATATGTCGGATTTGACGTTGGTAACGAATATTCCGAGATTAAGATCGACGTCTGGCCGAAATATGACGCCCTGATCGTGCGTCAGGAAGCGGGTCAGAGAATCGGCGAGACGATGAAATGGGGTGTTCCGCTAACCGTTCCTGGAAAGCGCGCAGGTAAGACGATGACCAAGCGCATCACCAATGTCCGAAATCTGGCGAGCCCGTTCTGGAAATCGATGTTGGCTAATCCGGACCAGCGCTGTCTGGTGCCATTTACCAGCTTTGCCGAACCAAAGCCGAATGGAGGGCGCGACGAATGCTGGTTCACTGTGACCGCGACTACCGTGTCGGCATTTGCGGGAATCTGGCGACCTTCAAGCGAGGGGAATGTGTTCGCGTTCCTGACATGCGAACCCAATCCGCTTGTCGGACAAGCCCATCCAAATGCAATGCCGGTCATACTGCATCCCGACGATTACGGGCGCTGGTTATCCGCCGATGTTGCAGACGCGCTTTTGCTGGCTACGCCCTTTCCGTCGCAATTGATGGCGCTCGATAACGCTTCCCCTTGAACCGCTCGCTTGGCATGAAGCAGTATGCAAACTACCGCCACCGCAATTATCTGCTCGGTCCGCAATCATGGCGAGACCGGCGCGATTGTGCGCGCTTTTGCCGCCGACGAGGGCATGCTGGCAGGCTATGTCCAGGGCGCGCGGGGGCGGTATTTGCGGCCGGTGCTCATTCCCGGCAATGTCATCAAAGGGGAATGGCGCGTGCGGGTGTCGGGGCAGCTGGCTTCATTGGTGGCAGAACCGCTGCATAGCCGCGCGCATTTGTTGTCAGAGCCGCTGGCAATTGCGGCGATTGACTGGGTCACCGCGCTGTCCGCAGCGACTTTGCCGGAGGCCTATCCTTATCCGCGCCTGCACAGCGCGCTGGATGGACTTCTTTCGGCTATCGAATTGGCCCCGGCGGCGCGCATTTGGGCTGGTGCGGTGGCGCAGTATGAGACGCTGTTGCTGGCCGAGTTGGGTTATGCTGAAGAGGTTGAAGCAGGAGGCGCGCCAGTGGCGATGATGGCGCAGAACCGAGAGCGATTGGTGGCACATGTGTTGGGCGAACGCCGCGTCGACGTCATGGCGGCACGCGAGCGGCTGGTGGACCGGCTGAAAAGGGCGGTTGCATAAGCGAACGGCGCGCGGCATGGCGGCCTCGCAAAGGAGAATGTCGTGCTTGTTGCCCTGTTACCCGGAGACGGAATTGGTCCCGAAGTCATCATTCAAACGCGCCGCGTACTAGATGCGCTGGCGATTGATGGGCTGATCTTCGAAGAAGCTCCCGTCGGCGGCACTGCGTATAAGGCAACCGGCCATCCGTTGCCGCTCGCCACGCTCGAACTGGCGAAGCGCGCCGATGCAATATTGTTCGGCGCGGTGGGCGATCCCGATTGCGATAATCTCGAACGCCATTTGCGGCCCGAACAGGCGATCCTCGGGCTGCGTAAGGAACTGGGGCTCTTCGCCAACCTCCGCCCCGCGACGCTGTTCCCCGAACTCGCCGACGCCAGCGCCCTCCGCCCCGAAGTGGCGAGCCAAATCGATATGGTCATCGTTCGTGAACTC
>JBGSVG010000145.1:0-2548 GCA_041753095.1 Sphingorhabdus sp.
GCTGCGTTTGATGACGAAATTATAGGCAGTGCCCACGAAAATGAAGATGACAGCGATCCGCACTGGCGTAACGATGATCGCCTCGATAAAGCGCGACCGGTCTGAAATCGGGGCGATATCGCCAAAGCCCGTGGTCGTGACCGAAATCATGGTGAAGTAAACGACGTCAAGAAAGCTGATGACTCCGTCGTGGCTGTCGCGAAGCCCTTCGCGGTCGAACCAGTGAATGACGATGACAATAAAAATGAGGAAAAATGCCAGTGACAGGCGAAGCAGCACATCGGCCCATACCGGCAATTTGCTTGCACGGCGTAGGGCAGCTCGTAACCGGACCGGCTTTTTGTCACTGTCCATTGACCGCAAGTTGCTCCTAGTCCCGATAGGCCGCATTTAGCGCGGCAATCGACTCCCTGTGGGTCAAATCAAGCTGCAACGGCGTGACTGCAATATAGCCATCCTCGATAATTTCGAGATCGGTGTCATGCCCCGACGTGTGCACCATGCCGTGCAACCCGAACCAGTAATAATCATAACCACGCGGATCGGTGCCTTTGACAATCGAGCCCCGGCTGTAATCGTGGAAGCCCTGCCGCGCGACCTTGATGCCCTGGACGTCTTGCGGCAGCAAGGCGGGGAAGTTGACGTTGATAAGCGTGCGCGGTGTGAACGGCATGTCTAGCAGCGGGCGTAAAACGCGCTCACCCCATGCTTCGGCGGCAGAGAATGGCACCGAATCTGCCATGCCTTCCTTGCTATAAACCTGGCTGAGTGCAATTGAGCGGACACCTGCCAGCGCGCCTTCCATAGCCGCCGATACGGTGCCCGAGTAGGTGATGTCGTCGCCCAGATTGGCACCGCGGTTCACACCGGAAAGAATCAGGTCAGGCTTCGCATCCTTCATAATGACGCCGAGGCCCAGCATTACCGAATCGGTAGGCGTTCCGGCCACAGAAAAATGCCTCTCATTATGCTGACGTATTCGAACGGGTTTCGTCAGCGTCAGCGAATGGCCCGCGCCTGAGTTTTCTTCGGCGGGTGCCACGATCCAGATGTCATCGCTAATGGTCCGCGCAATAGTTTCCAATATTTTGAGGCCAGGAGCGTTAACGCCGTCGTCATTAGTCAGGAGAATACGCATCAGGCCATCGGCTCCAATTTGGTCAAACCGCCCATGTAAGGCAGCAAAGCAGCAGGCACGGTAACGCTGCCGTCGGCTTCTTGGTAATTTTCAAGCACGGCGACCAATGTTCGGCCAACCGCGAGTCCCGATCCGTTGAGTGTATGCACGAAGACATTGCTTTTGCCCTCAGCGGGCCGATAGCGCGTATTCATCCGTCGCGCCTGCCAGTCGCCACAGTTCGAGCAGCTCGAAATCTCCCGATACAGCCCCTGCCCCGGCAGCCAAACTTCGAGGTCATAGGTCTTGCGCGCGCTCGCACCCATATCACCGGTGCACAGCAACATCTTGCGGTAGGGTAGCTCAAGTGCCTGCAGGATGCCCTCGGCGCTTTCGACCATGCGTTCATGTTCGGCAGAGCTGTCTTCAGGGCGAACGATGGACACAAGTTCTACTTTTTCAAACTGATGTTGGCGGATCAGGCCTTTGGTGTCCTTGCCAGCCGCGCCTGCTTCAGAACGGAAACAGGGGGTCAACGCAGTCATCCGGATTGGTAAATCCGCATCGGCCAATATCTGTTCACGCACGCTATTGGTCAGCGACACTTCGGCCGTGGGTATTAGCCAGCGACCATCGGTGGTTTGAAAATTATCCTCGGCAAATTTCGGCAATTGCCCGGTGCCGAACAGCGATTCCTGTTTTACCAGATATGGCGTGGCACATTCAGCATAGCCACGCTGCACCGTCTGGTAATCCAGCATGAACTGGCCAAGCGCGCGGTTGATCCGCGCCATTTGTCCGCGCATGAAGGTGAACCGAGCGCCGGAGATCGCAACGCCGGTTTCGAAGTCGAGCCCAAGCGGCGGACCGAGATCGGCATGGTCCTTGGGGACAAAGTCGAAATTACGCTGGTCTCCCCAGCGGGCGATTTCGACATTGTCGCTTTCATCCGAACCGTCGGGTGAATCGTCGGCGGGCAGGTTTGGCAAGCCTGCAAGCAAAGTATCGAGCGCAGCACCAGCTTCGCGCTCCTGCTCTTCCATCTGCGGCGTAGCATCTTTAAGCATCGCTACTTCGGCCTTGAGGGCTTCGGCGGTGGCGGCGTCTCCCTTCCCCATCGCGGCGCCAATCGCCTTTGATGCTTCATTGCGTCGTGCCTGTGCCGCCTGCATTTCGGTCTGCAGCGCGCGCCGTTTCTCATCCAGCGACAATATCGAGGCCGAAACAGCCTCCGCCCCGCGCCGCCTAAGCGCGGCATCAAAAGCTTCGGGATTTTCGCGGATATATCTGAGGTCATGCATGGCCGCTGGCTATGCCGACGCCCTTGCGGTTTCGCAACGAAAAAGGGCGGCTCCCCCGAACCGCCCCTTTAAAAACAAGATGCGCTCACCCCTATGCCGCGATCTTGTCCTTTGATTTTTTGGCGGCACG